>JADGNT010000081.1 GCA_017883345.1 Candidatus Solibacter sp.
CTCTACGGCGATCGCTATCGGGTGGGCCCGCTGTCTGTGCTGGTGGACCCGCTGCGCGCGCTGCGCATGCTGGGCGAGGAATCGGGCCGGCCGTTTTCGCCCAAGGTGCTCTGCATATACGGCAAGCAACTGGAAGAGGCGGACCTGATCGTCATCAACAAGTGCGACCTGCTGGATGGCGAACGCGTCTCCCAACTGGAACGCGCGTCAGCGCGCGCGATGGCACTGGGCTCGAGCGCTGGCTCGCCGCCTGGGCCGCGGAGGCTGGCTCCCCTGCCGCGCCGCAAGTCGATTACGATCTCTACGCTGACCAGGCAGGAGCCTCATGCCACCCTTTACAATAAAGGGAGTGTCCGCTCCTTTTCGATCCTACGTCCTGGTTTCGCGCGAGCAGATCGCGCGCAACTTCCGCAATGTGCGCTCCGTGGTCGGCCCGCATGTGGAGGTCGCCTGCGTCGTCAAGGCGGACGCTTACGGGCATGGCGCGCTCGAAGTCGCGCGCGTGCTCTCGGCCGAGGGCGCCAAGTGGTTGGCAGTGAGCTCGGTGGACGAGGGCGTTCAACTGCGCGGCGGCGGTATCCACGGCGCGCGCATTCTCGTGATGGGCGGCTTTCTGGCCTACGAAGGCGATGCGGTGGTGGAATTCGATCTCACGCCGGCCATCCACTCGCTGGCGCAGATCCGCGACGTGGACCGCCTCGCCGCCGCGTCGGGGAAGCCCATCCGCTACCATCTCAAGATCGATTCCGGCATGGGCCGGCTGGGCACGCGCGCCAGCGCCGCGGAGATCCTGGCCACACTTGCCGATACGCATCACGCCCGCATGGAAGGGCTGATGACCCACTTCGCCTCCGCGGCGGATTACACTTCCCCCCAAACCGCGGCGCAGTTGGCTTACTTCCACGAGATTTGCCAAGCGCTGCGCCTCGCCGGCATCAGTGCGCCGCATCTGCACACCTCCAGCACCAACGCCATCGGGTACGGCCGCACCGAGGGCTGGCACACCCTGGTGCGGGCCGGGCACGCGCTCTACGGCTACGTGTCTCCGGCGCGCGGCGACGCCCCGCCGCGACTGCTCGACGTCAAACCGGCGCTCACCTGGAAAGCCAAGCTGCTCGCCGTGAAGGAACTTCCCGAAGGCGCGCTGGTGGGCTATGGCGGAAGCTTCCGCGCGGCGCGCGCCATGCGCATCGGCATCCTGGGGGCGGGGTACGCGGATGGCATATTTCACCGGCTGTCGAATCGCGGGAAGGTGATCGCCGACGGCAAACTCACTCCCATCCTGGGCACGGTTTCGATGGACCTCACCACCATCGATCTCAGCCACACCACGGCGCTGGCTGCTGGCGATGAAGTCACGCTGCTGGGCACGGAGGGCGAATGCTCTCTGGACGCGCAGCAACTCGCCAAAGTGGCGGGGACCATCTCGTACAACATTCTTTGCAGTATCAGCGCGCGCGTACGGCGGGTGTATGTCTAACCTGGTGACAGACAGGACTGCCAGCGAATTTCCGGCAAAGTCAGCCAGAAATCCATGGCAGTCTTGTCAGTCCCCGGCGATGCGGCCGAAACGGCCACCGAATTGCTGTGGAAGCCCCGTGTTTGGACCCGGCAATGCGTGAATCCGGTGATAGAATAGAAGGCAGATGAGCTTACTGTCGCCCAGACTACAACTGAAGGTCGCGCAGAAGCAGATTCTGACTCCCGGGCTTGTCCAGATGGTGACCATCCTCCAGCTTAACCGGCTGGAACTAAAGGAGATGGTTACCCAGGAGATCGTCCAGAACCCGGTGCTCGAAGAATCTGCCAACGAGCCTGGGGAAGAGATCACACCGGAGGAACTTCTGCCGCTGCTGGAGGCCGAGCAGATCCACGATCCGGCCGATAGGCAACTCCTCGATGCCGCTGTATTGAGCGACGCCAACTCGGTGGATGACGGGTCGAGCGGCAGCGCGATTAACGGCAACCTGTTCCCCGATGCCGAGGAATCGGCGGCCGCTCAGGTGGTGGCCGAGAATGACTCGATCGCGGTCAACGATCCGCTGGCGGAGCCGCCGGCGGCCACTGATCCCTTCGACGAGATCGATTTTGGCAGCTTTTTTGACGATTATCTGGACCCGGGCTACAAGAGTCCGGCGGCGGAGTCGGTCGAAAAGCCCTCCTTCGAAACTTTTCTTTCGTCGCCGGTCACACTGGGCGATTATTTGCGCTCGCAGTTGAGCGTCAGCATCATCAGCGATGAGGCGCGCGACGCAGCCGAATCGATCATCGGCAACCTGGACGAAGACGGGTACCTTTCGGCATCGCTGGAAGAGATCGCGTCCATCGGCGAGCACACGGCGGAGCAGGTGGAGCAGGGCCTCGGGGCGGTGCAATCGCTCGATCCGGCTGGCGTGGGCGCACGCAACCTGCGCGAGTGCCTGCTGCTGCAAATCGAGGGCATCAACGGGCGTGGCGGCGTGGCCTGGCAGATCGTCTCTGGTTGCCTGCGCCTGATGGAGACCCGCCAGTACAAGGAAATCGCCAAGGTGCTGGGGCGGCCCATGGAGCACATCGAGATCGCCGTCCACATGATCCAGCACCTCAATCCGCGGCCCGGCCTGCGTTATTCCGGCGCGGGCGCGCGGGTGGTGGAGCCGGACGTCTTCTTCACCAAGGATGGCGAAGATTACATCATTCAGATGAACGATGAGGACGTCCCGCAGCTTCGCTTGAACGCGCAGTACCGCAAGATGCTGGATCGCGAGAACGGCGCCACCAAGGAAGTCCGGGATTACGTGCGCGAGCGGTACACGTCGGCTATCCAGTTGATGAAGAATATCGAGCAGCGCAAGCAGACCATCCTCAAGGTTTGCCAGGCCATCGTGCGGCGGCAGACCGAATTCCTCAGCCACGGGCTGGATTATCTGAAGCCCATGATGATCAAGGAAGTAGCCGAGGAGGTGGGCGTGCATCCTTCCACGGTTAGCCGCGCCGTGGCCAGCAAATATGTGCATACGCCGCAGGGCGTCTTCGAACTCCGCTATTTCTTCTCGGAAGCGGTTCAGGGGCCGTTGGGCGGGGGTACACCTCTCCTCCTATTGAAACGCAAAGTGAAGAAAATGATCGAAGAGGAGGATCGCTCCAAGCCCCTCACCGACGAGCAGATCACCGCCATGCTGCAAAACGAGGGCATCAACGTTACGCGCCGCACCGTAGCCAAGTACCGGGAGGATATGAAGATTCCGTCCACCCATCAACGGCGCGTGCGCAACTAGGAAAACCAGGGACTGACATGAATTTCCGGCGCAGTTTGCCGGAAATTCGCTGTCTGTCCCCGGTTTTCCTGATTCGAGCTATAAAGTAGGAAGGGGATGTTGCCGGCCCCAACGAGGTGTTTCATGAAGATCACGTACACCGGTAGGCAAGTAGAACTCGCTCCAGCGCAGTTGAAAAAGCTTGAGGCCCGGTTTGCCAAAATCGGCAAGCTGGTGGATGGTAAGAAGGAGGAGCGCGACGCCCATGTCGTGCTTTCGCTAGAGCGCAAGACGCACAAGGCGGAAGCCACCATCCACTATTACAACCACGAGTTGGTCGGCCTGGGGTCGAGCGCCGATCTGTTCACGGCAATCAACCTCGCCACCGAAAAGCTCGAAAAGCAGTGCGTCAAGGCGCGCACCAAGTGGCGCGATGCCAAGCGTATACCGCACAAATCCGCTCCCGAAGTGGAAACCGAGAAGGCGGCGCCGGTCGAACCCGAAGCCGACAGTGGACCGGGGCGCCAGGTCTACAAGGTAAAGCCGGCGCAGAAACACAAGCCGATGACGGTGGAAGAAGCCGTACTCGAAATCGACAAGACGGAGGATTACCTGGTCTATCGCGATGCCCAAACCGACCGGGTGAGCGTCCTTCTGCGGCGCCGCGACGGGCATTTCGATCTGGTCGAGGGATAGCACCCGCCCCATGCCGCGCAAGAAGGCTGCCGCACCAAAAGAGGCGTCCCCACACAAGCCCGAGTTGGTGGTGATCACCGGGTTGAGCGGATCGGGCAAGGGTTCCGTACTGAAGGCCCTGGAAGATCTGGGCTTCTACTCCGTGGACAACCTGCCGGTGGAATTGATCCCCAAGTTCGCCGAGTTGACGTGCGACAATCCCAGCATTCATGCGGCAGCCCTGGTGGTGGATATTCGCGAGGGCGCCGGGCTGAAGATGTTCCCCAAAGTCTTCACCGGCATCCGCAAATCGGTGACCGCGCGGCTCATCTTTCTGGAGGCGGACGAGGACACCATCGTCCGCCGCTTCAGTGAGACGCGGCGGCCGCACCCGTTGGGCACGGATAAATCGATCGCCCGCAGCATCGAGAGCGAACGCGCGCAATTGGCGTCGATTCGCGCCATGGCGGACCTGATCATCAACACGTCCAGGTTCACCGTCCACCAGTTGCGCGATTTTATCGGTGAGCGGTTTCGCGGGCAACGCGATCAATCTACCATTCAGATCTATGTCACCAGCTTCGGGTTTCGCGATGGTGTGCCGCCCGATAGCGACCTGGTTTTTGACGTCCGGTTTCTGCCCAATCCCAACTACATTCCGCGGTTCAAGAACCTGACCGGGAAAAACCCTGGTGTGGCAAAATACATCCGTTCTTTTCCACAAACGGCGGAGTTTATGAGCCGGATCTCAGACCTGCTGATCTACCTGCTGCCCCATTATATTCGCGAGGGAAAGAGTTACCTGACGATCTCCTTCGGCTGTACCGGGGGACAGCATCGCTCGGTCATGATTGCCGATGAAGTCCGCCGAGCCCTGTCGGACGCCGGGTTTAAGGCAAAAGTGAACCATCGCGATATCGTTAAAGCCCCTTAGACGATCCCTTAGACAATACCCAACAGGGTACTTACGTGATCCGTCTTACAAATCTTTACTCGGGAATTTATCGAATTGTCGCGACTTTTTCCGGTACACAGCATCGAATAGTGTAACGTCTCTGTTAGCGAAGACACTATGTTACGGAAGGCCATGCGACTATTCGGGATTGCACTCAGTACCGCGCTGCTGGCGGGCTTGGCATTCGGCGGAGCGCAATCGAATTTCGACCCGGACCAGAACATCTGGACCCTCTCCAACGGTTGGATCCGCGCGTCTTTTCAACTGACTCCGGAAGGCTTCTTTCTCACCCAACAGATTTCCGATCTCCAATCCGGCGACCAATGGGCCGCGTCTGGGAACCGGCCGACCTCGCCGGTCCGGTTACAGGCCGATAGCGACCTGTTCGATGCGCAGACGCGATTCTTCCTGGTTGCCCAATACGCCGAGAGCGTCAATCCGGGCGGCATCCGCCAGTTCATTTTGCTCCAGGACGTCCAGGGCCGGGCCCAGATCACGGTGGTTTTCGACCTGTTTGACAACCATCCGGTGCTGCGCTACAGCCTCAAGTACAAGAATTTGACCGCGGCCACCACGCACATCGCCTGGATCAACATGGTGCCGTGGACATTCGACGATTTGGGCAAGCGCTACACGGCTTTCCGGGTCAACCAGTGGAGCGTGGTTGCCAAGCCGGAAGACTTTCAGCCGCTACAGACTGTACTCGACACGAGCGGATCCGGGGTCGAAGTCTACTCCGGCGCCGACGGCCAGCAATGCGGCTGGCTGGCATTGCGCGATTCCGACCAGCGGGGCCTGTTCACCGGATGGGAGTTCGACGGCCGGACCAAGACCACGGTGCGGCAGAACGCCTCGAAGGGGTATGTGCAGTTCAGTTCCACCGTACTCGAGCTGCACCACCCGGTGGAATCCAACGGCGAATTCCAGGTACCCAACACGTTTATCGGCCTGTTTCACGGGGATTGGGACGAGGCGGGTTACCGCACGCAGCGTTTCGTGGAATCCGTGCTGGCCAAACCCGCGCCCGACGCCAAAACCTTTCCCTACGTCTCCTGGGACTCCTGGGGTTATCAGGACAAGATTGACGAGCAGACCTTGCGGCGCAACGCCGACATCGCCGCCAACCTGGGAGTACAGTTGTTCACTGTGGATCTGGGATGGGCGCGCGGTATCGGCGATTGGTACGCGGATCCCGCCAAGTTCCCCAATGGCCTGGGCGCAGTGTCCGATTACGTCCATTCGCTGGGGATGAAATTCGGCTTGCACTTCGCGCTGGCCGAAGCCGACGCGTCCAGCCCGGTGCTGCGCGACAACCCGGATTGGAGCGCCACCGATGACAGCAACTACTTCGGGGCCAAATCGCTGTGCCTTTCCAACCAGCCGGCTCAGGACTGGCTGATTCAGGAAGCCATCCGCATGATCGACGAATACCATGTCGATTGGATCCTGCAGGACGGCCAGAACATGGTCAAGCAGTGCACCAAGACGACGCACACCCACGACCCGGCGGACAGCAACTACGCAAATGCCGTGCAGGGCATCAACGCGGTGGTGTCGGCAATCCAGCAGGCGCGGCCCAACGTCTTCTGGGAGAACTGCGAAAACGGCGGCAATATGATGACGTTCAACATGGTGAAGAGCTACGTCACCTCGATCACCAACGACGCATCGGGCTCGCTGCCTGCGCGCAAAGCGGTCTATGGCGCCACGTACCCCTTCCCGCCGCGGTATGCGGAACGCTACATGCCGGAATCCGACGGTTTCACGCCGTATGCCACGCACAGCTACCGTTTCGGCGGTCCCTGGGTTTTGATGACCAAACTGGCGGATCTCCAGGCGGACCAGGTGGCGTTCCTCAAGGATCAGATCCAGAACTACAAGAACCAACGCCTGGATATCTCGGCGGGCAAGGTGTTCCACATCCTGGCGCCCGCAGCCAATGCCACCGATGCGATTCAGAGCTATAACGAGGCGACCGATACAGCCATCGCCGTGGTCACCCGCGCGGCGTCGAACGGCCCCACCTACCTATTCCGGCCCAGAGGCCTGCAAGCGCAGCAGCGTTACACCGTCCGGTTCGAAATCGACCCGGCGGTCTACTCGCAGACCGGCGCGCAACTCATGACCAACGGCTTCCGCGTGATGCTGCCCAAGCCGTACAGTTCGGAAGTGGTCCACATCGAACCGCAGCCATAGCCGGGCTGGGGACTGACATGACTGACATGAGTTTCCGGCGCCGTTTGCCGGAAATTCATGTCAGTCGTGTCTGTCCCCGGGTTGCCCCCATGGCTTTACAAAATATACCGGCTCAAATCCTGATCCTTGACGATGTCGGCGAGTTGCTTGCGCACGTAGGCCGCATCCACCCTGACCGTCTTTTTCTTGAGATCCGGACCGGCGAACGACACCTCTTCCAACAGCTTCTCCATGATGGTGTGCAGGCGCCGCGCGCCGATATTCTCGCTGGATTCGTTGACCTGCGCGGCGAACTTCGCTACCTCTTCCAGCGCGTCGTCGGCCAGAATCAGTTTAATGCCCTCGGTCTCCAATAGCGCCGTGTACTGCTTGGCCAGGGCGTTCTTGGGCTCCTTCAAGATGCGGATGAAATCTTCCACCGTGAGCGATTTCAACTCCACCCGGATGGGAAACCGCCCCTGCAATTCGGGAATCATGTCGCTCGGCTTGGAGACATGGAACGCGCCCGCGGCGATGAACAGAATATGGTCCGTGCGCACGAACCCGTAGCGCGTGTTGACCGTGGTGCCCTCGACGATCGGCAGGATGTCGCGCTGCACGCCTTCGCGGCTGACGTCGGGGCCATGCCCGCTTTCGCGGCCGGCGATCTTGTCGATCTCGTCCAGAAAAATGATGCCGCTCGATTCCACGCGCTCCAGCGCGGCGCGCGTCACCTGGTCCATGTCGATCAGCTTGGACTCCTCTTCCTGCACCAGGTAGTCCAGCGCCTCGGCCACGCGCATCTTACGGCGGCGCGTCTTCTGGCCGAACAGGCTGGGCAGCATGTCCTTGAGGTTGATGCCCATTTCCTCAATGCCCGTGTTGGTGGAGATTTCGAACGAAGGCGCGCGATCCTTGACTTCGATCTCCACCATGCGCTCGTCGAGCTTACCCTCGCGCAGGCGCTCGCGCAGTTTGTCGCGCGTGCGCTCCACGCTTTCGCTGGGTTCCGTGGCGGGCGGCATCAACAGGTCGAGCAGGCGTTCCTCGGCGTTGACTTCGGCGCGGTCCGCCACTTCGTCCAGCCGCTCTTCGCGCACCATGTCGATCGAAATATCCACCAGGTCGCGAATCATCGACTCGACGTCGCGGCCCACGTATCCCACCTCGGTGAACTTGCTGGCTTCCACCTTGAGGAACGGCGAGTTGGCCAGGCGGGCGAGGCGGCGCGCCAATTCGGTTTTGCCGACTCCCGTGGGGCCGATCATGAGGATGTTCTTGGGCATCACCTCTTCGGCCATTTCGGGCGGCAGTTTCTGGCGGCGGATGCGATTGCGCAAGGCGATGGCCACCGCGCGCTTGGCGGCGGCCTGACCGACCACGTGCTTGTCCAATTCGCGAACGATCTCGCGCGGAGTCAACTCGTCCAGCAACGGCTCTTCGTCCACATTCTGCCCGGGAAGATAGATCACCATGCTATTCGAGCTCCTCGTAGGTCACGTTCTGGTTGGTATAGATGCAGATTTCGCCGGCGATCTTAATCGATTCTTCGACGATCCGGCGCGCCGGCAGTTTGGTGCAGCGCAATAGCGCGGTGGCCGCCGCCGTGGCGAAGGGACCGCCGGAGCCGATGGCCATCACGCCTTCGTCGGGCTCTATCACGTCGCCGGTACCGCTGACCAGGTAGGTGCTTTTAGTGTCCGCCACCAGCAGGAGGGCTTCGAGGTGGCGCAGCGCGCGGTCCGTGCGCCATTCCTTGGCGAGCTCCACCACGGAACGCGGAAGATTGCCGTTGAACTGCTCCAGCTTGGTTTCGAAGCGCGAAAACAGCGCGAAGGCGTCGGCCGTGGAGCCGGCGAATCCCGCCAGAATCTTGTCGTTGTACAAGCGGCGCAACTTGCGGGCGGAGCTCTTCAAAATCTCGCCTCCGAGGGTCACCTGCCCATCGCCGGCCATCACTACCTTATTGTCGCGGCGGACACAAATCACCGTCGTCGATCGAATTTTCTCTCGCATTGTATGTGTGACCTATTTTAACGCACCGGCGCTACATGCCTATCGGAACGTGATGTCCGCCTGTTTGCCGACTACCGAGTGCCTGGCGAAGGCTTCGCGGGTTTCTGGATAGTCGGTACGGAAATGCGCCCCGCGGCTCTCTTTGCGCGCCAGGGCACAGCGCGCGATCAACAGCGCCACCGGCAATTCCTGAATCGCCGCCGGACCCTCTTCCACCAGTGTGCGCACGGCGATCGGGTCGCACAGACCGTCGCCGGCATACAGGGTGTCCTGTTCATGCAGCTCGACCTCGTCGTCGTCGCTGAGCGCGACGGCGATGCCACCTTGCGCGTATTCCGAGGAGGATTCCCGGAGGCTGTCTTTTGCGACCACCAGCACCGTACCCGCCTCAGCGAGTTCGATTGCCGCGCGCAACCCGGCCACTCCGGCTCCAATGACAAGAAAATCCGGATTCATCCGTTACTGCAAGCATAGCAGGGGGGCCACCGAACTCGACGTTTGAGCGCTGCATGGTAAAAAGGGGTATGCCCACTTACCAGGTCGAAACGCCGCAGCGATGCTATGCCGCCATCGTGGAGCGCGGCGTGATCGGGCAGGCCGCGCACTACATTCCGCCCAAGACCGGGAAGGTATTCGTGGTCACCACCGAGGACGTCTGGTTTCACGCCGGCGCGCAACTTGCGGCCGGACTGGCGGGGGTTTCGTACCACGTGCTCCACCTGCCGGGCGGCGAAGATCAAAAGCGCCTCGTACACGTGGAACAACTGGCCGAGGAGATGTTGCAGCTCGGCGCCGACCGCTCCAGCATGGTGATCGCTTACGGCGGCGGCATCGTCAACGACATGGGCGGATTTCTGGCCGCGATCTTCATGCGCGGCATCCCGGTCTTGCAGATCCCTACCACGTTGCTGGCGCAGGTGGATGCCGCCATCGGCGGCAAGACCGCGGTCAATCTGGTCGGCGGCAAGAACCTGATCGGCAGCTTCCACCAGCCGCTCGCGGTGCTCACCGACCCCGCCATTCTCGATACGCTGCCCGAGCGCGAATACCGCGCGGGGCTCTACGAAATCATCAAGGCGGGCATTATCCGCGAACCCGCACTCTTCACCTACCTGACGGAATCCAGCGCCCATGTGCTGGCCCGCAAACCGGCCGCGGTGGACCACATCGTCGCCGAGAGCGTGCGCATGAAGGCGGAGGTGGTTTCCACCGACGAACGCGAAGGCGACATGCGCCGCATCCTGAATTTCGGACACACCTTCGGGCACGCGCTGGAGGCCGAAACCGGGTACACCAGATTCCTGCACGGGGAGGCGGTGGCCTGGGGCATGCGCGCCGCCGTGTACCTGGCGGAATCCACGGGCTATCTCTCGGCGGAGGACAGCGTGGAAATCCTGGAGACGATCGCCGCCTACGGGCCGATTCCGCCGCTGACAGGCATTCCCGCGCAGAACCTGTTCGCGCGCCTGGTTCACGATAAGAAGACCGTGCAGGGAAAGGTTCATTTCGTGCTGCCGGTGCGCATCGGAGAGGTTAGGGTGGTCACGGGCGTGGCGGACAAACTGGTTCTGGACGCCATACGGCTCGCGCTCGTATGAGCGGCAGCACGCCCCTGGGGGTGCGTAGCGATCAGGACGCTGCGCGCAGCGAAAAGGAGGCGGCGCGCTGGGTCCGCGGCATGTTCGGCCGCGTGGCGCACCGCTACGACCTCGCCAACCACCTGCTCTCCTTCAATATCGACCGCTACTGGCGCGCCCACACGGTGCGCCGCACGCGGGAAATTCTCCTCCGTCCCGAGGCGCGCGTGCTCGATATCTGCTGCGGCACCGGCGACCTGGTGCTGGCCCTCGCCAAGCAGGGCCG
>JADGNT010000082.1 GCA_017883345.1 Candidatus Solibacter sp.
CTCTGGAAATCCGCCGGTTCAAAGTGATCGAGCCCACGCTCTGCACTCACCTGGCTCTGCCATTCCGCCGCCAGCCGCGGGAACAAAGAGACCGCTCCGCTGTCTTTCACGTTGTCCGCCAGCACACTCCGCTCCGATACTGCCCGGAACCCGTGCGCATCTTCGCCGGGCCGCGCCATGTAGTTCGGATCGGTGGCAAACACCGCGTCTTTTGGCGTGTGATACCGGATCCACAGGAATGCCGACATCCAGGTGTTGCCGTTGTTCGACTCATTGCTCAAACCAGGCCACTCCACGTGCTGGCTTGCGGGGAACGTTGTCTCCTGCACCAGCACCATGACCAGCGCCAGTGGAACGAACAGCGCCACCCAGCGCCACGTGCTTTTCTTGATCCCGTACTCTCCAATCAGCCCGCCCAGCAGCACGAAGAAGATGACATACAGTAAATGAAAACTCCTCATCGGTTGCAGGCGGGTGTAGCCCTCCAGTGCCGGGATCGCCAGGATCACGAAGGCCGCGGTGAACACCAGCCCGAACGGAACCAGACTGCCGGCCAGCCGTCGAAATGCAGGCAGCGTGTGCCGGAGACTTGCTTTGGACAACCACCACAGCAAGGCCAGTGGCGCGAACACGCCGATCCATTCGTACCAAGCCCACGCCGATACGAAAAAGAACGTCCGCGACAACAGGCATTCGCGCGCGGGCCCCTCGACCGGTGAGAAGTCAAAAAGGAACGGCAGGCCGATCATCGATCGGAATACCGGTGCGGGAGCCGCGGGTACCGCCCGAGGCTGCCCAACCAACGCCAGGCAGCCGATGAACAACGCGCCGTAGACGGCCATCTGCGGATGCAGCGCCGCGGTCAGTACCAGCCACGCGACCGCCCACCGCGGCCGCTTCGATAAATAGCAGGCAATCGCAAAAAGCGTCGCTGGGGTGGACAGGGATCGCGCCGTCAGGTACGGGTCCATGATGACAAGTCCCGTGCCGGCAACCGGCACGCTGAGGGTCGCCGCCAGGAGGGCCACGCCGCTCCACCGTGCGTAGCTGTTTACAAAGCAGCAACCCAGAAGCTGCCATGCCGCCAGCAGCAGCAGAAAAATGCTCACCACGTGCCAGGCGAAGATCACCGTGTCGATCGGCAAATGGCTCAGCCGGGCGGAACCCCCTATCAGTTCCGGAAAAAGCGAAAGGTGCGCGTGCGACATGAAGAACTCGGCGCCGAACGGGTACAGCTTGGGGTCCGCCACGCGCTTGATCGCCGGCACGTAGATCGCAGCGTCGTCCACGCCCAGGTGATAGCCGTGTACCAGCACCGCCAACCCCGTGATCGCGCCCAAACCCGGTAACGGAGATTTGGCGAAGAGCGCGAACAGGGGGTCGCGCGCGGACGGACCCAGAGGGTACCCCGTCCGCCCCACTTTAAAAAATGACATCGAAATCGGCCGTGAACCGGCGCCCTCTCTGTCCGAAAAAGAGACCAAACGCCGGGTCTGCGACGTTGTTATGGAAAGCCTCGGGATTGAAGTGATTGGTGAGATTGTACGCGCTCACCGACAGTCGAACCGAGTATTTGGGATTCACTTTGATGTCCTTGGAAAAACGGGAATCCACCGAAAGGAAACTGGGGAACCTCTGCGCATTGGGCACGCCCACGTAGTTCTGCAGGGCGTCCGTCACCGCATAGGGAAAGCCGCTGCGAAACTCGATCAGCGGAGAGATCCGGAAGCCCGCCGGAAGCTGCACCACTCCCCACGCCAAGAACCGATTGGGCAGGTTGGCCGGCAGATTGCCGAACTGATTCGGGCGGACAATCGGCACCGGAAAACTGCCCAGGTAGTTGGCGAAATCGTTTAAATCGCCGCGCGCCCGCGAACGCACATAGGAGAAGAACAATTGACGTTTGTCATTCCAGCGCAGGCGGGCCGTGACTTCGAACTGATGATATCGCGATTGGCCGCCCCCCGACAGCAGGTTTGAACCCACGCCGCCGTTTGCCGCGCCCGGCGGCACCGGATTCAGAATCACCAGTCCGGCCGATTGCTTCTGCGTGTAGCCGACCCGCAGCAGGAGGCGTGGCGAGAGCGGTTGCTCGATCTGCACGTTCCCCGTGGCGCTGCGCGGCGAAAAATTTCCCGTGCCGGGCTCTTGGAATACGAACGGAAAGCGCGAGCTGACCGTGCCCAGTCCGTTCCGATAGACCCACGGTCCCGCCGTAATCTGTCCGCCCGGTCCAAACATCGTGACGATCTGATTCGGGTAGTGAGCAAATGAGTAGACACTCAGCGGCACGCGGTCGTAGAACCATCCGAACCCCGCACGCACCACTGTGCCCGTGTTAGCGAACGGCGTCCAGGCAATTCCTGCCCGCGGCGCCACCCGCAAACTTTGCGACCGCTCCTGCGACTCGGTTCGAAGACCCACGTCCACCGCCAGCCGCGGCGTGATCATCCAGTGATCCTGCCCGAAAAACGCGTACTCCAGGTCCCAATTCCGGAACGGCAGCCCCGGCGTGAAAGTGACGCGTTCCAGCAACTGGTTCGACGAATCCACAATGTTGAAGGGCCGCTCGGTCACTTGGCCATTGTCCGTGCTTTCCGCCAGGTACGCGCCGGTTTTGACGTTGTGTGTGCCCAGCCAGTGCACCGCGGCGAAGGAATAGACCGGGGTCCAACTCAGGCGGGAAGAGTCGCGGCTCTGCTGCGCGAAATAGTTTCCGCTATTGCCGCCGGGAGAGATCGTCAGGTCCTGGGTGCCTTGCCCCCAGACGTGCGCGTCGAAGTGCGTCACCGAGAAGGTGTTTTCCAAGAGGCCGTTCCCCAGCGTCAGTTTGTCCGACAGGGTGGCGGTGATGTTGTCCGTGGCAGCGTCCGGCGATGTCGCCTGCGGATTGAAGTAGTTCATGTTCACGTATGCCATGCGCTGCGGCGCCACGTGAACGGTGGCGGTCACCAACTGCTTCTGGGACGCAACCCAGTCGAACTGCGCGAAAGAGTTAAACCCTTCCTGGATTTTTTGGTTGAAGGGGAAGGGAAGTTCGTAGACTTGGGTTTTGCGGACCGTGTATTCCAACCCTTCGGAAAAGTAAAGCTTCCCCTCAACGATCGGCCCTTCCACATTCAGCCGCGGCGTGGCGTCCCGCAGCCCGCGCAGGTGATAGCTGCGAATGATGAAATCGGGAAACGGATCGCTCAACTCCCATTTCCATTTGTCGCCGCCGCGTCGCGTCGCCACGGAAACCAAGCCTGCCGTGAACCTTCCGTACTCGGCCAGGAAAGCCGTCTGGTAAACGTTCATCGTCTCGACGCTGTCGATTGGCACCGTCAATCCGAATTGTCCGGTCGCCGGGTCCGTGACATCGGCCGAGTTGACCATGAGCGCGCTTCTGTGTTCGCCGGCGGCCGACATCACCAGGCCGCCTCCGGGCACGCGAACCACTCCCGGCAGTAATGGCAAGGCATCCGCCACCGTCGGCGGCCGTCCCGGAAGTTCTTTGGCGGTCTGCGCCGGGATCTCGTTTGGCGCGGACGCGCCCTGCTCCAGCGGAGCGACCGTTCCCTTGACTTCGATGCTCTCCTTCCGTGCCAGCGGTGTCAGTGTCAACTCTACCGAGGCTGGCAATTCGAGATTGGCCTTTTGGACCGGCTCGAATCCGTCCTTCCAGGCATCGAGTTCATAACGCACCGGCTTCAGTTCGCCGAACTCCGCACGGCCCTTTTCATCCGTCTGTATGGAAGCGACAAGCTCTCCGCCGGCCTTCAATTCGACGCGAACGCCCGGGATTGGCCGATTGGACCCATCGAGCACCAAGACATTCAGGCTGCTTGCAGCGCCCTGCCACAGCAGCAGTAGGCCTACGAGTGTGGGAAATGACATCAGCTAGGCATCCGTGGTTGTTAACATTGACGCGTGAATGCGTACCCCAGTTTCACGGGTTTATGGGTACGCTACTGCTTGGCCGGCAAGCCCGAGACGTCGGTCGCACCCGCACGGTTCGCACGGCGTACGAAGGACCGATCGAAGGAGACAAAGACGGCGCCGGGTGGTCGGCTGCTCAAGTGAATCGCGTCAGCTAATTCAACTCCGTGGATCGTCAGCGCCAGGGCGACCACCATGGACGGTTTATCCTCGCTGTGCACGTTCTCGAGGCCGAGCAACTTTGTGAAGGCTTCGCGGATCGCGCTCTCGTCGAATCCGTAGAAGCTGCGCAGGACCCAAGCGGTTTCCAGCAAGACCGTTTTCGCGATCCAGATCGGCCCGGCTGCGAACAGAGATCTCACGGCAGCGGTTTGCGTGGGATCGTCCTCCGTTAGCAACCGGACCACCACATTAGTATCGACCGCGATCATGTCGCCGCCTCACCTCGCGTTCGACAGCGGCGCGCATCTGCGCGGGCGTTTTCAATTTACGTTTCGACCGCAAGCAGCCGACGACTTGGTCGAGATCGGTTACCGGAAAACCGACGGCGGGACGCAGCAGAATGCCCTCACTGGTTTCTTCGACGGTAAACTCCGTGCCCACGCCCCACGCTCGCGAAGCACGTATGGTTTTCGGCAGCACGATCTGCCCCTTGGTGGAGAGCCGGGTGGTTTCCATTGGTAAGACTCCTGTAAGATTATGGCACACATCCCCAATTCACCGCACCAACTCGAACCTGCCGTCGGCCTGCAAGTAATACTTCCTCCCGCGCCACAAGATCGTGTTGCCGAAGAAGCCGGCCAGCCACATGGCGAAGCTCAGCAGGTCCTGTAGCGGCACCAGGAAGAAGAGGCGCGCCGTCAGCGGATCGCGCAGCACGTAACCCGCGGCGGCCCATCCGGCGGCAGCCCGCAGGAAGACCGCCGCGGCCGCGGCCGGCCACCACTCCGGCTTCACCGCCCACAGCAGCAGAGCCAGCGGCAGCGGGTTGGTGAACAGTTGTCCGGCGTAGCCCGCGGGGCGCGATCGCCGCGTACTGCGGTTCCAGCGCAGACGGTGCCTCAGGTTGGCCGCGAGCGTCTGCGCGCCGATGTGGTGCTCGATCACGTAGGAGGAGAGAATCACGCCGTCGCCGCGCGCCGCGGCCAGATTGCCCATCACGAAATCCTCGGCCAGGAAATCCTTCACCGCGTCGAATCCGCCGATCCCCGCCAGCGTGGCGCGCCGCGCCGCGATGGTGGGCCCCAGCGCGAACTTCATGCCGTCGAGCATGCGCGCCACCAGCACGCCGCCGATGAACTCCGTGTTCAACCCGACCGCCTCCAGCGTATTCCAGAAGCTGCGCCCCGGCACGGCGCGGTACGGACACGTCGCCAGGCCCAGCTTCGCATCCTGAAACTCGGCGGCGATCACGGCCAGCATATCCGGCGTCACCCGTACGTCGCTATCCGACATGACCAGCAGATCGTGCCGCGCCTCCGCCAGCATACGGTCCAGGCTGTAAACCTTGGCGTTGGGATACGGCGGCTCTCCGGTCACGATCAGCCGCGAAGGCACGCTCCGGTAGCGCGCGCGCAGGCGCTCGGCCACGGCAATCGCCGGGTCGTCGGGATTGCGCACGGCGAAGAGAATCTCGAAATTGGAGTACTCCTGTTCGAAAAACGTGCGCAGGTTTTCTTCCAGGCCGTCATCGATTCCGGCCAGCGGTTTGAGGATGCTGATGGGCGCGGCATTGCCCAATGGCGCCGGGCGCACGGCGCGGTAACGCACGGCGGCGACGATGGTGAGGACGCAGTAGACCAGCGAGCCCGTAACCAGAAGGGTAACCGGGGCTAGCAGAAGCCAGGGCAGCACTCCTACACTGTAACAAGCCCATGAAGAACATCATCGTCGGGACGGCGGGACACATCGATCACGGCAAGACCGCGTTGGTCAAGGCGCTCACGGGGATCGACGCCGACCGGCTGGAGGAAGAAAAACGCCGCGGCATCACCATCGATCTGGGGTTCGCGCACCTCGAACTGACGCCGGCTTTGCGCCTCGGATTTGTCGATGTCCCCGGCCACGAACGCTTCATCAAGAACATGCTGGCAGGCGTGGGCGGAATCGATCTGCTGCTCTTCGTCATCGCCGCCGATGAATCCATCAAGCCGCAAACCCGCGAGCATTTCGACATCTGCCGCCTGCTCGGCATCCGCCGCGGCATCATCGCGCTGACCAAGGCGGACCTGGTGGATGAAGACATTCTCGGGCTGGTACGCCTCGAGGTGGAAGAAATGGTGGCGGGCTCGTTCCTCGAAGGCGCACCCATGGTGCCGGTGAGCTCGGTCACCGGCGCCGGGCTGGACGATCTGCGGCGCGAACTGGCGCGCGTGGCGGCGGGTGTCGGCGAGAAGAACGCGGCGGGATATTTCCGCCTGCCCATCGACCGTGTGTTTTCCGTGAAGGGCTTCGGCACCGTGGCCACCGGCACGCTGATTTCCGGATCCGTGGCCAAGGAGCAGGAGGTCGAAGTCTACCCCGCCGGGCGCCGCCTGCGCGTGCGCGGCGTGCAGGTGCACGGCAGCGCGGCGGGCCGGGCCGTAGCGGGACAGCGCACGGCGGTCAACCTGGCCGATATCGAGCCGGCCGATCTGGCCCGCGGCGACGTGCTCAGCGAGCCCGGCCGGTTTCAAGCGGTGAAGCAGATCGATTGCCGTCTCCACCTGCTACCGTCGGCGAAACCGTTGAAGCATCGCGCCCCGGTGCACTTTCATTCGGGGACGGCGGAAATCGAGGCCGAGGTGCGCCTGCTCGAAGGTACCGCGGCGATGCAGCCGGGCGCCTCCGCGTATGTACGGCTGATCCTGCGCCAGGCGGCGCTCCTCTTGCCCGGCGATGGCTTCATCATCCGCATGTTCTCGCCGGTGGTGACCATCGGTGGCGGCGTGGTGGTGGACATCAAGGTGGACACCGTCGTGGACACCGGTGCCCGGCGCTATCGCAAGGGTGACGATGTGAAGGCGCGCCTGGAAACCTTGTGCGCCGCTCCCGCCGCCGCGCGCATCGCGCTGCTGGTGCGCGAAGCCGCCTTCGGCATGGGCATGGGGGACCTGGTGGCGCGCACCGGACTCGGCGAACGCGAGATCGCCGCGGCGGCGGCCCAAGCTCCGCTGGCGGCCATCGCCCAGCCGCGGCCCTGGTATGTCGACCGCGCATGGATGCAGGCGGAGCGCGAGCGCATCGTCCGCGCGGTGCGCGAGTTTCACCGGAAGACTCCGCTGCTCCCCGGTATCGCACGCCAGGAACTGCGCGGCGGCGCACCCGTCTTCGTTTTGGACGCGCTGCTCGCGGAGGCGAAAGAAATCGTCGCCGAGGGCGAACTCGTGCGCTCGCGTGGACACAAGCTGGTGCTCCAGGAAGACGAGGAGCAGGCGCGCGGCAAAATCGAGCGGGCCTTCGAAGACGCGGGTCTGGCAGTGCCTGCGATGGCGGAGGTGCTTGCCAAATCCGGCGTGGAGGCGGCGCGCGCGCGCTCGTTGTTGCAGATTCTGCTGCGCGGGAAACGCCTGCTGCGCATCAGCGACGAACTGGTGTTTCACCACACGGCGATCGCTCAGTTGCGCGAGTTGCTTGGCCGCCACAAGGGCGAACGCTTTCGCGTGCCGGAGTTCAAGCAGTGGACCGGCATCTCGCGCAAGTACGCCATCCCGCTCCTGGAGTTCCTCGACCGCGAGAGAATTACCCGCCGCGAGGGCGACGAACGCGTAGTGCTGTAAGCTCTGTGGGGCTGGTTGCGCGGCAGCGTGGCGCAGGCACTCGTGCCTGCCGCGTCCCGATGAGTCGGGACGCGGCAGACTGAGAGTCCGCGCCACATCGGCGCTGTGAGTTTATTCTTGCGTGGGTCCTCAGTGAATCAGTTGTTCGATGATCCGGTGGGCCGACTGCAGAGTCGCCGGATGCAGCATGAAGGCTGTGCATCCAGCGGCCAGCGCCACAACCGCTGTCACGGCCGCCCCGTTGCCGGGGCGAATCGGCGCGGCAGGCGCGGGACTCAGCAGGCGGTCCACGCGCGCCGAGATTTCGCGGCTATCTCCCAGAAATGAGGCGGAGAGCGGTGACGCTGGCGGAGTTCCTCCCATGCGGGCGATGCGCACCAGCGCGGCGGCGAGGGACAGCGACAGGTGGGCGTCGCCCGCCACCGCGTCGTCATCGGCGGCCCATTCGGTGAAGCGCGCCCAGCCGCGCTCGATGGCGTCGAAGCCGTGGAAGCCGGGCAGCAGGCCGGGCGCCAGCAGCATCAAAAGGCGTTTCAGATTGTCGCGCGAAACCAGGTGCGCCTCCTCGTGGCGCAGGGCAGCGGCCATCTGTGCCGCCGACAGCGCGCCGATCACCGGACGCGAGATCGCCAGGCGCGAAACGAAGACGCCCACCAGTGCCAGCAAGGGCGCCGGGGCATCCACAATCCAGACCGGCAGGCGCGAACCAGGCAGGGTCGAAAGGCGGCCCAGACGCTCGCAGCCGCGGGCGTGGCGCATGGAACGGGCGGCGGCGCGCACCCCGCGAGCGGTCGAGAGGGTCCACAGGGCGGCGGCCAGAATCGCTGCCGCCAGACAGCCCGCGCCCACCTCTTCCGCATTGGTTTCGGGTTCCAGCCACAGGTAGCTGGGCACGCAAAGTCCGGCTACCACGAACAGCGCCAACGCCGCCGGCAGCAGACGCAGCGCCAGCAAAAATCTCCCGGCGGAACGCGGGCGCATGCGCCGCGCGGCGCGCACCGCGGCGGGGCCGCCGGCCGCCACCACCAGGCCCACCACGCTGTGGATGACGAAGAAGGCGGCCAGACAAAGGCACAGCAAACGAAGCAGGTACGGCGCCATCATGGCTTCGGCCTCCGGCACAGTTCCTTGCGCCGCAGCTTGATCTTCTTCTGCAACTCGTCGAGCAGAGCTTCATCGTGCCGGCCCACCGCCTCCACCAGGCAGGAAATCAGCAGATCGCGCGAAGGCTCCGCGACGGAGAGGAATCCGGCCACAAAATCGCCTGCGCGCTTATGCTCCCACTCCGTACGATTCAGGGTGGGCGAGTAGAGGAAGGCGCGGTCGAATTTGCGCCGGGCCAGCAGACCCTTCTTGAACAGCCGGTCGAGCGTGGTCATCACTGTCGTGTAGGCCAGGGGGCGGTCCAGCCGATCCACCACGTCACGCACGTTGCTTTCGCCGCGCGCCCAAAGGATCTCCATTACGGTCACCTCCAGCGGGCCTAACGGCTGGGGCACGGGCGAACGGTCTTTGAAAAGTCCCATCATGAGGCGGCAAGAGCCGATTGCCTGGATTCTAGCGCATTCAACGGGGGCGCGGAGGAAGCATGCCCCCACGAAAGGGGGCATGGCAGCCTGGAAGGCTGCTCTACGCTATTTCTTGACAGCGGGCGCGCCCGCCAGCAACTTATCGATCTCCCGCGAGAGCCCGTTGCCTTCGAAAATGTCCTTCGTCAACACGCCATTCTGCCAGGAGTTGCGAATCATTCCGTTGGCGTCGATCAGATACACGCCCGGCAGATCGAAAGATGGCGAACGCACATAGGCGTAGGCCACCTGGCCCTGATCCAGCAGCAGCGGGTAGGTGAGTTTGTGCTCTTTGACGAATTGGGCCATGGTTTGCGGACTATCGACGGGCGGATTGGCTATGGCGAGAATGGCCAGCTTATCGGCGTACTTCAACTTCAGGCCGTTCAGCACCGTGCTGAAGCTCGCGCAGTGCGGGCAGGTGGTCTGCATGAACTCCACCAGCACGATCTTGCCGCGGTAATCGGCGAGATCCCGCCATTCTCCGCTGGTATCGATCAGGCAAAAGCCCGGCGCGCGGCGCAGCGGGCCGGCGGCAAACAGGGCGGCAAACAGGGCAACCCAGCAGAGCAGTGCAGATGCGATTTTCTTCATCACAATTTCACCTTAACACGCGTCTTCAGCCCACCATTTTCTTGAGCGATTCCTCATACGGCGCGCGCGCCACACCGTTCTCGGTGATGATGGCGGTGACGTAGCGGGCGGGCGTCACATCGAAGGCCGGGTTCTCGACCGCGGTGCCTTCCGGCGCCACCCGGTGACCGCAAACGTGCGTCACCTCGGCCGCCGCACGTTGTTCGATCGGGATCTGGCCGCCGGAAGCGAGCTGAAGATCGAGCGTCGAAACCGGCGCGGCGACGAAGAACGGTACGCCGTTTTCCTTGGCCAGCACGGCCACCGAATAGGTGCCGATCTTGTTGGCGACGTCGCCGTTGCCGGCGATCCGGTCCGCTCCCACCACCACGCAACCGATGCGGCCCGACTTCATGAAGTGGCCGGCCATATTGTCGGTGATCAAAGTGGTCGGGATGCCATCCTGCTGGAGTTCCCAGACGGTGAGGCGCGCGCCTTGCAGAAACGGGCGCGTCTCGTCGGCGAAGACATCGATCTGCTTGCCGCTTTCGCGGGCGGCGCGGATCACGCCCAGCGCCGTGCCGTACCCGGCGGTGGCCAGCGCGCCGGCATTGCAGTGCGTGAGCACCGTCTTGTGGTCCGGTACCAGCGCCGCGCCATGGCGCCCGATGGCGCGGTTGATGGCGATATCCTCCTCGCGCACCAGTTGCGCTTCCTGAATCAGCCGCTCGCGGACCTCGGCGAGAGGCTTGCCGCGAAGCGCGGTGTACCGGCGCTTCATGCGGTCGATCGCCCAGAACAGATTCACCGCGGTCGGCCGCGTCTTGGCGAGCGTCTCGCAGATCGCGTCCACCTGGGCGTCCAGATCCGCTTCGCTCGCGTGCTGCACGCCGATGGCGACTCCCATGGCGGCGGCCACGCCGATGGCCGGCGCTCCCCGAATGATCATGTCGCGGATGGCGGTGGCCACCTCCTGGTAATTTCGGCAGGTCACGTATTCTTCGTGCAGCGGCAAGCGGGTCTGGTCGATCATGACCACGCCTTGCGGGGTCCATTCGATTGTTTCTACCATGTGTGGGCTTACTCTCAGACTATCACT
>JADGNT010000766.1 GCA_017883345.1 Candidatus Solibacter sp.
CGGCAAGTATGAAGCCGTGGATACCGTGACCACCGAGCGCGGCGCGCGCACCATGACGGTGGACCACGTGAACCACAAGATCTACATGCTGGCCGCCGAATACGGTCCGGCCCCGGCCGCCAAAGAAGGCCAAAAGGCGCCCCGCCCGGCGGTGCTACCCGACAGCTTCCACGTCATCGTAATCGGCAAGTAGATTCGGTCGCCGAAATGGGGGCGGCAATCTGGCGCAGGATTGCCGCCCCGCACCTGAAAAACGGACATGATTGTCCGGCGCGCCGGACCTAGTATTGCTTAGAGTCAATAGGTTAGCGCATGTAAGCGCATCAAAAACCGGTCATCCTTGTCCGGTTTGCCCTCCGATTCCTGTAAGAGGGGCGGAGCGGACCTGCCCCCCTTGATTCCATGTTATGGCACGGGTGTGCGAGTTTTGGGGTCCGGGAGGAGAGGCGAATCCGGATAAGACTCTCCTGGAGAAGGGCTTAGGGGTGCGGAAATTTATTTTATGTTGGTGTCACAGGCGTGGCGGCTTGTACCGGCGCACGCCGGATCGTCAGTGAACCCCTGGCGACCACGCACGTGACCGGCGTCACGGGAGGGATACTGGAAGATCCGAAGCTTCCCAGAAGGCGGCTTGGGGGGCGTGGAGCCCGATTGTCGTGTCCCTTGCACTCTCCGGTTTACTAAAGCATAAGGTACTAACGTGTACATCCCCGATGCACCTCATGTTAGGCGCCTCACACTCGGATCTAACCGCAGAAACATTCCGCTAATATATCTTGACCCGAATACGGGCCTGGAATAGAATTAAGACCACTTGCTCTAGGGCTGGCAGCCTAATTTATGGCAAGGGAGGGCGTTATGAAAGAGGGTGTTATGAAAGCGGTTACCGTTCGCGTCCCAGCAAACTTGAGTCTGGAACAATCCCAGAAAGTCCTGGCTACTGTGCTTGGAAAAGCCGGGCATCCCAACTGTTATTCTGGGTTCAAGATCAGTTTCGAAAGTGTAGTCGATCCGGCCAACGTTCTTTTGCACGTTGACAAGGCCCTCAACGTTAACGAGGTAGGCGGCTAATCCGGCGGATGCCTTTTCAACCTCCGCGGCTCGGCCCTGGCGCAATTTATCTTCGGTCTCTTGACAGCCTGTTCTGGTCCAATGCCGACCTGATCAGAGTCGCTGAGGTCGAGCCGCAAAGCTTGTGGACCAAGGGGACCAGACTTGACTCGCTGCCGCGCGGTAGTCCGTTCGAAAGGCGTCGGCTGTCGACGCTGCCGCAGCGGCTGTTGATACACGGCGTCGGCTACCCCATCGGTGGAACGGTCTGCGATCAGGAGCGCCATATCGGCGAATTCCGCCTGTGGACCGAAGAAGTCGCGTCCCCATGGGTCAGCGAACATCTGAGCATCATGCATGTGCACGGCTCCGGAGGGCTCCAGTCCTGCGGTTTTCTCATGCCGCCTCTGCAAACGGATGCGCAGGTCGAACTCGCTGCGGGAAATATCATCCGTCGGACTGCGGCCGTAGGTCGACCCTTCGCATTTGAAACAGGCGTAAACTATTTTGTCCGGCAAGATTGCGAGATGTCGGATGGTGATTTCTTTGCGGCGGTCGCCGACGCCGCCGATTGCGGCATCTTACTCGACCTTACCAACTTATGGGTCAATCATAAGAATGGCCGCGCCAAAATATGCGACGTGCTGGCCAGGATTCCCCTGGAACGCGTTTGGGAAGTACACCTGGCCGGTATAGAATTCGCGTACGGCCATTGGCTCGACGCCCATTGCGGCGAAATCGACCCCGACCTGGTCGAGATTGCGGCCGAATTTCTCCCCGGGCTCCCCAACCTCGGAGCCATCATTTTTGAGCTGGCCCCGGATCGCGTTTCTCTTTTCGGCGAGAAGGCATTCCTGCACCAGATCGAGACGCTTCATCGTCTTTGGGAGACAACGCGGTCGCCGTCCGCGTCCACCGTGCCGGTATCCGCGCGTCCGCCATTGACCGAACTGCCCGGGCTGACACCGGAGGCATGGGAACGGCTGATTGCAGATCGAATGCTCCCTGCAGCCGATCGTCCGCCGAACGGCGTCCCAATCGAAATCAGAACGGCCGACGAGCGGAGCTTTTCGCTATATGCGCGCCTGGCCGCTTCATTTCGGGCCGGCGCGATTGCGGAACTCCTCGAAAACACAACACGCCTGCTCCTGATCGGAATTGGCGAGGAGGCGCTGCGCGATCTTCTTGACCGCTACATATCGGTCACACCTCCGGTCGCTTTTCCCACCGACGAAGTAATCAGATTCCGCCGATTCATGAATGCCAATCCGCTTTCGGTTCCGGGACTCGAGGACCTGCTGCGATTTGAAGCGGCACTGGTGGAAGCGGCGGCGGACAGCGCTACGATCCAGGTCACGCTTGCGAAGGATATTGACGCGATGCTCACCGACCTCGCCGCGGGCAGGCTCCCCGGTCCTTCCTCGGATTGCCCGCCGACCGTTATTGAAATCGGTGTCGATCCCGCGCCGTTTATTCGAATACTTGAAAAACGGCTGGAGACGGTACCCCGATAAGCACTTCGACGCCGTTATGGATGCGCACTCCGTCCAAGCGCACGTAACGACATTCCAGCAGGCGCACGCAGTGGTACGCAGAGCGCGTCAGAAAAACGTCGCGCACCAGCAGGTTGCGGCAGCGGTAGAAGATGCCCAGGTGCGGCCGCTCTCCGGCGCATTTCGCGCCGGACCCCTGACATTCCGCGTGGGCGGGCTGCCCCTCGTGGAAAACGCTCCGCTCGCCATGGATCTGCGGCCCATCAGTCAACTCGAGGGTATCGAGATCGCGGGCATCCTGGGTTATTCGATGCTGAGCAAATCGCCGTTCACCATCGACCTCCGGACGGGCATCGTGGAATTTGCCCGGCTTGCCTCCCATTAACGTAGGGAAGCGTTGCCTATCTTTCCACATAGGGAGTATTCTCTAGTTGCATGGCAGGTGAAACCATCATCGTTGTGGACGACGCGCCGGTCAACCTGAAGCTCGCCGCCGCCGTGCTGCGCAGCGAAGGCTACAAGGTGCATCTGGCGTGCAGCGCCGAGGAGGCGCTCATGACGTTGCGCACC
>JADGNT010000767.1 GCA_017883345.1 Candidatus Solibacter sp.
GGAGGTCCGCATAGCTTGCCGTGCCCTAGCGGACGCCACAAAAGCCGAAAGTCCTCAGATCGCGTCGGCGGGCCTGGACCTCGCAAGAGCGGCGGCGGGCGGCAGGCCAGCGGGTACGGAGAAGCCCGCTCCAAGGATGTAAATAGCAAATCTTTGCCGTGCTGGCCTCATGACGAACTTTCATTTCTAGCATAGAGCATAGCCGGGCGCTTCAACCGCAAGGTCCGACAGCGGATGGCCCCGTTACGTTGTGGCTCGGGTCTCCCGCCTTAAGCATCGGGACATCGACATTCCCAGCGACATGCAACGGCGAGCGATTCGCGGACAAAGGGCCAAGGACCGTATCAAGGAGCGCCACCGCGCTCCCCGATCCATTTGACGGGCTGATCGGGGTCGTCTGAACGCCTGATGACAGCCGCAAAGAGAAGGCGGTTCGGTGCCGTCGGCGATTGCAGGTGGGTTGATCAGCCAGACCACAATGGCCAGTGCAAGTGCCCCTCCGACTCGGATCCACCTCGAATGATTGCCGTGAATGTTGGCCCCAAACGGCGTTGTGGGAAATTGCTCCCACGTCGTCGCCCAGGGTTTACTGATCATCCTCATCCTGGTGGCTGTCGGTGCTCTTGGAGGCTGGACGCTGCGGGTTCTGTCGCCGGGAGGGCCGAAGGCCAAAGCTACCGATATCAGGTCTTAACGGCACCAACGAAGCCGATTACCGGCGAGCCAGCCAGACGACCGTCCACTTGCAGTACGACGTATCTTTGTAGCGGACTGATTGCGCCATTGGTTACCATAGGCGCATGCGGTTTCTCGCCGTCTGTCTGCTGGCGACGCTGCCTTGCGCTGCACAGCAGAGCTTCTACCCGTTTGCGGTAGACCAGGATCGCCTCTCCGGCGCTCCCGACTTCAGCTTCCTGAACCAGCCGATCACAGCCAAAGACCGGGTGGTGGTACGGAATGACAGGTTCGTGCGGGCGGCCGACGGAAGCCCGGTGCGCTTCTTCGGCGTTAACCTCGCTTTCGGTGCCAGCTTCCCCGAACCGCAGGACGCCGCGCGAGTCGCCAAGCGACTGCGCCGCCTGGGTGTCAACCTAGTCCGGTTGCACCACATGGATACGTCGCCCGACAGCAACCCCGAGACTGCCCGCAGCATTCTCACCACCGGCCCCTACCCGACGTTCAACCCAGTCGCGGTCGGTCGCCTGCGCGGCTTTCTGGATGCGCTGAAGGCCGAGGGGATCTACGCCGACCTGAACCTGCACGTGGGCTACACGTTCCGCTCCGACGTGGACCAGGTGCCGGCGTTCCCCGACGGCGCGCAGTTGCCGAACCAAAGTAAGCCGCTCCACATCTTCTATCCCCGCATGGTGGACTTGCAGTTGAAGTTCACGCGCGACCTGATCGCGGCCCTGAAGCTGAAAGGCGACCCCGTGCTGGCCATGGTGGAGATCGACAACGAGACCTCCCTGCTGCAAGCCTGGGGTTCGCGGCTACTGGATAAGGCGATCCTCGGCGACTACCGTACGGAATGGCTGCGGCAGTGGCGTGAGTTCCGCAAGTCCGCGACGGACGCGCCGCTTGAAGGCGACGACTACATCTCCTTCATGGCCGAGCGCGACCGCGCCTACCTGCGGCGCATGCGCGACGCCATCCGCGCCGTTACGGACCCGCAGGTGCCGATCGCCGGCACGCAGATGGGTTACGGCGGCCTGCTGAACCTGGAAACCCACGCCGACCTGGACTATCAGGACAACCACTTCTACATCGACCACTACAACTTCCCCCACACCTCCTGGGACTCCCGTGACTGGCGCATTCGCGACACCTCCGCCGTGGGTACGGGCATGTCCAGCATCCTGAACATGGCCGCTTCGCGCGAAGCCGGTCGCCCGTACACGGTGAGCGAGTTCAACCAGCCGTTTCCCAACCGGCAGGCCGCCGAGCTCGACCCGGTCCTGGCCGCCTTCGGCGCTTTCCAGGGCTGGGACTCCATCATGCACTTCGCCTACTCGCACGGCCGCTCGTGGGACGCCGCCGGTCCGTCGAGCTTCGACATCAACGGCGACTGGACCAAGTGGCCGAACGTGGGGCAATCGGCGTGGCTGTTCCGCTCGGGCGCGATCGCCCTCGGAAAGTCGCCGGTGGAGATCCCGGTCTCCAAGGAAGTGCGCATGCAGTTCACGCGCGAGAGGAAGCTCAACGCATTCAGTACATTCCTGGGAGCGAACGGCGTCGATCCCGCGCTGGCCTTCGTGCACCCAATCGGCATCCGCATGGCCGAGAAGCCAATCGAGAAACTGGCGCCGCTGGCGGCTCCGTACACCTCCGACACCGGCGAACTGGTGTACGACAAGGCGGGCCGCACCTACATCATCCGCGCCGCGAAGGCGGCCGGAGCCGTGGGCTACTTCCGCAAAGCCGAAACGGGAGCCATGGATGTGGAACTCGTGGCCAACGACCACGGCTTCGCCACCATCCTGCTGACAGCGCTCGACAACCGGCCACTCGCGCAGTCGCGCCGCATGTTGCTCTCGACGCCCGGCTACACGTTAGGCACCGGACAGAAGCTGGCCCTATACACCGATACCAAGGACTGGTGGACGTTCCCTCCAGAGCCCGGCAGCAGCAAGCCGGCGGCCGACCGCTCCGCCAAACCGCCGATCCTGATGGAGCGGGTGGAGAGCTACGTCACGCTGCGTACGTCGGCGAAGAGCCTGACCGTGTACCCCCTGGACGGCGCGGGCCAGCGCTTGGCCGCGCTGGGGGCGAAGGACGTCGTCCGCGGCGGCGGCGCGTTCCGCATTCACTTGCAGGCAGACGGGCAGGCGTTGGCGCCGTGGTACGAGATAGTGACCGAGTAACGTTCCGCACTGAATGGCTGTTGCCGGCGACCGCCGGAGATCACGCACGCTCAGAATTTGGGTTAGGAGACAGCCGGGGCTGGAGACAAGGATTTTCACGAACTCGCCGTCTTTTCTGGGGACCGTGTGTCACCGGGGGTTCGGCGAGACTACTACCGATATTTGCCGTTAACGCCCGCGAGATGCAGGATGGCCCCGAGGTACGCCAGTGTACGATAAGCCCACTTTCGGTCAAGTGGGCGAACGCTGGT
>JADGNT010000768.1 GCA_017883345.1 Candidatus Solibacter sp.
TTCGGACCTCACCACCCGCAATGAGAGAGGCGTGTCGCGTGCCTCTCTCACGGAGGGCGCCGCTGCTTGCGATTGTGCTACACTGTAGCTCATGAGGAAGACGTCGGTCCGCGAACTCCACATTCACACTTCGGAGTTGGTACGCGAGGCTGCCGAAGGTGGCGTTATTTTGATCGAACGCCGCGGCGAACCCGTCGCGGAGCTACGCCCTATTACCGCGCCCTTGCGCATGCCTGCCGGCAAGAAAGCGCGGATTTTCGACTCCATGCGCGAGATCTGGGCTCGCATGCCGCAAGTCAGCGACAGTACGAAGATGATCGAAGAGGATCGTGATCGATAAGCACCGTGTATCTCGACACCTCGTATATTGCCAAATTCTATTTCAATGAACCCGAATCTTCCCGGGTTCGCAAACTTGTCCGAACGGCCGATACCATCCATTCCTCGCAATGGGCCTTGGCCGAGTTCCACGGGGTAATTCATCGCCGCTTGCGCGAAGGCTCGTTGTCGCCCGGTGACGCGCACGAACTTTCCTCCCGCTTCTACCAGCATGTACAGGAGGGCTTGTGGAAGCTCATTCCCATTCACGAGGCTCTGCTGCGGAGAACCAGTGCCCTGATCGTTTCCGCTCCGCCCGATCTCTTCCTACGCACCGCCGACGCGGTGCACCTGGCGACCGCACACGAAACCGGAGAACGCGATGTGTGGACTAACGACCGCCACATGCTCGCGTCCGCTTCTTATTTCGGCTTGACGGGCCGGTCTGTTTAGATATGGTAGCCCCTCGCCTGGGTGCCAGGGCAGCGCAAACCGGCTGTTTGACAGACGACAAAAGGCGCTCCGTCTGTCCCACTTCAGTATCCGTTGGTCCGGTGATTCACCAGCGCCAGAAACTCATCCCGCGTCTCTTTGCGATCCCGGAACGCCCCCAGCATGGCGCTCGTCATCGCCCCCGAGTGCTGCTTCTCCACGCCCCGCATCATCATGCAGAAGTGGCGCGCTTCGCAGATCACTCCCACACCCAGCGGATGGATGGCTTCCTGCACCGTCTGCGCCACCTGCTGCGTCAGCCGCTCCTGAATTTGCAGCCGCCGCGCGTACATGTCCACGATGCGCGGAATCTTGCTCAGCCCGATCACCTGCTTCTGCGGCAGGTATGCCACGTGCATCTTGCCGTAGAACGGCAGCATGTGGTGCTCGCACAGGCTGAAAAACTCGATGTCCCTCACCACCACCATTTCGTCGTATTTCACTTCGTACAACGCGCCGTTCAGAATCTGCTCGATCTTCATCTGGTAGCCGCTGGTCAGAAAGCGCATCGCCTTGTCCACACGCAGCGGCGTATGCACCAGACCATCGCGCTTCGGGTCCTCGCCCAAGCGCCCCAACATCTCCTCGATGAGGGGAGCGATCGACTCATCCCCGGCCTGCGGCTTCACCATCTTGACAACAGCTTTATTCGATTTCATCGGCTCCCACTTCAAAGATGTTCCGCGCGGTCTCGCCGATGCGAATCTTCTCCAGCTTCGGCCACTCGCCCGGAAACACTTGTTTCCAATTTCGTTTCAGCCTGCGGCAGATCTCGAGCCCGAGATTTTCCGAGGTGGGCACGACGCTCGCAAACACCGCGACTTCCCGGTTCAGGTCGTGGTGGTCGAGCGGCCGCACCACTTCGCGCGCCACCAGTTCGTCCAGGATGGCGATATCCACCGCCCGGCCCGTCGCCCCCTCGAGCGGCCCGCGTACGCTGACTTCCACCACGTAGTTGTGCCCGTGACCATAGGGATTGTTGCACTTGCCGTACAACCGGCGATTCTCTTCGTCGCTCAACTCACCGGAGTGCAGGCGGTGCGAGGCGGCGAATTCATACCGCCGGGTTACGCGGAACACGCTGGCTCTCCGAAATAATCCACATACAGGTCCGGGGTCTCGTACACGCGGACGGCGTGGAGTTTCCCGCGGCCGTCGCTCAAACGCGGCTCCAGACGGCGCCAGATGTCGAGCGCGATGTTCTCCGTGGTCGGCACCTGGCGGTCGAAAGGCGGCACCTCGTAGTTCAGGAAGCGGTGATCGTAGGGCTCGACGATCTCGCGCTCCAGAATGGCCTTCAGCTCCTTCAGATCGAGCACCATTCCGGTCACCGGATCGGGGTCGCCCTTCAGGCTGACTTCCACCACGTAGTTGTGTCCGTGGCCGTGCGGATTCGCCGCCAGCCCGTAGATCCGCTGGTTTTCCTGGTCGGAAAGCCGCGGATCCCGGCAAACATGGGAAGCGGAAAACTCAACTTTTCGGGTAATCACCATTAGCGCTTTTTTCGACGCCGGGAGGGCCTACGGAGATACAATTAAATTATAGTCCGTCATGCCAAGCTCTAAAACCGACCGTCTGTTGCGAGGCGGCATCGTGCTGCTTTCCGCCGTCCTCGTCTACTTCATCTACTCCGGCATCCACGAACGCGTGGTCGTCGCGGGCGATACGGCGCCGGAATTTACCATCCGGGCCGATAACGGCCGCACCGTGTCGCTGCCCAACTTCGGAGGCAAGCTCCTGGTGCTCAACTTCTGGGCCACCTGGTGCCCGCCCTGCGTGCAGGAAACCCCCTCGCTTAGCCAGTTCGCCGCCACCTACGCCTCCAAAGGAGTGGTCGTCCTCGGCATCAGCGTGGACAAGGACGAAAAGGCCTACCGCGCCTTCCTCCAGAAGTTCAATCCGGCATTCCTCTACGCCCGCGAGTTCAAGTTGCACGAGGACTACGGCACGTTCATGTACCCGGAAACCTACATCATCGATGCCAAGGGCAAGGTGCTGCACAAACTCGCCGAACCGGCCGATTGGATGGATCCGCGCATGACGCAGCTCATCGACTCCCTGCTGTAGAGTAAAAGCGTGACCCCCGTTCCCCTGGAATTGCCGCTGCGCCCCGCGGAAGCGGCGGAACTGGCCATGCTGATCTTCGATGGCGCCGAAGGCAAACCGCTTTCCGGCGACGTGCGCAACCGCCTCGCGGCGCGCGCCGCCGTGCTCAAACTCCAGACCCTCACTCCGTTCCCCGGCTCGCTGGAGCGCGACCCGATTCATCACTCGGTATACTACCTGGCCGTGGATG
>JADGNT010000769.1 GCA_017883345.1 Candidatus Solibacter sp.
TCGGCTTCCTGCACTTCTCGCAATCCATGGAATCCGAAGCCGATTACCTGGGGCTCCAGTATCTCTACAAGTCCGGCTACGACCCCACTTCGTTCATCGACTTCTTCGAGAAAATCCAGTCGCTCGAAAAGAAGAAGCCCGGCACTCTGGCCAAGATCTTCTCCAGCCACCCGCCCACCGACGCCCGCATCAAGAATGCGCAGGTCGAGATCCAGAAGATCCTCGTGGCGAAGCCGGAATACGTGGTCAATACCAGCGAATTCAACGACGTGAAGGGTCGCCTGTCGATGCTTCACAACCGCCGCAAGATCGATACCAACACGGATCCCAGCCGCCCACGCCTGCGCCGCGCTCCCGGCAGCGGCACCGGTCCGGTGGATGAGAACGAAGACGGCACCAAGCCGAAGCCCGATTCGGACGAGCGTCCCACGCTCAAGCGCCGCGACGGCTAGTTGTCAATCCAGGTGGGGCAGGCGCTTTCGCCTGCCAACACTTGATCGAGCCCGCGGTTGGCTGGTGAAAGCGCCTGCCCCACCATCTTTCATGAAGGTTCGCGGGCCGAAGGCCCATCCCGACAGACGACAAAAGGTGATCGTCTGTCCCACCTCTTTCATCTCCCGCTCAGACACCGGTACGCCCGCCGCGCCACAATCAATTCCTCGTTGGTACCGAGCGCCAGCACCGTCACCCGCGCTCCGTCCGCCGATACCACCCGATCCCCGTTGCCCGCGTTTTTCGCGTCATCCAGTTCGATCCCCAGGAACTCCAGCCCCGCGCAGCACTTCTCCCGCAGCCGCGCCGAATTCTCCCCGATCCCGCCCGTGAACGCCACCGCCTCGACGCCGCCCATCGCCGCCGCATACGCGCCAATCGTCTTCTTCACCTGGTACACGAACACGTCCAGCGCCAGCGCCGCCCGCTCCGTCCCCGCCGCTTCCAGATCGCGCACGTCGCCGCCTTCCACCCCCGAAAGTCCCGCCAGCCCTCCGCCCTTGGCCAGTTGCCGGCGTACTTCTTCCGCGCTCCACCCGTGACGATCCATCATGTAGAGCACCGCGAACACGTCCAGATCGCCGTGCCGCGTGGCGTTCTCCAGTCCCGATTGCGGCGAGAACCCCATCGTGGTATCCACACTCCGCCCGAGCGCGATCGCGCACATCGACGAACTCCCGCCCAGATGGCAGCTCACCAGCTTCACCTGCCGCCCCAGCATCGCCGCCACGCGCTCGCCGATATACCGATGCGATGCGCCGTGGAAGCCGTACTTCACCACGCCGTCTTCCAGCCACCCCCCCGGCACGCCGTAGCGCCGCGCGTATTCCGGCATGGTCGCGTGGAACTCCGGCTCGAACGCCGCCACAATCGGCACTCCCGGCATGGCCTGCTGGAAGGCTTCGATCGCCGTCAGGTAGATCGCGTTGTGCGCCGGCGCCGCCGGCAGGAACTGCCGCATCGCCGCCGTCACCTCATCGTCCACCACAAACGTCCCGCGATACCTGGGACCGGCATGCACCGCTTTCAGCGCCACGGCGTCGATCGCCGTGGCGCCCGTCGAGATCTGCGCGATCGCCTCCCGGTAATTCGTCACGCGCTCCAGGCGCCCTTTGGCCAGCACCGTCTCCGACGGCATTTCCAGAATCTGATACTTGAGCGAAGTCGATCCCAGGTTCGGTATGAGTAGGTTCACTTGATTCCCTTGTATTAAACGTGGCATAAGGCTCCGCCTTGTGCATCCGAGCGAAGCTCGGACTCAGTAGATCAGTCCGAGCTGCTTCAAGCTGGCCGCCGGTTCCTCGCCATCGAATTTCACCAGCGCCGCCCTCTGCCGCCCGTTCTCTATAACGACTCCCGCCGGCACTCCCGCGTACGGGAATACCGCCTTCAGCTTGTCCCGGTCCGTGGTAATCGCCATGTGGAATCCAGTGTCCTCGATGAACTGCGTGGCGAACTGCCCCTGGCTGATCGGCACGCCCACCACGCGCGTATCGCCCCAGTGCAGTTTCGACATCCGCTGCGCCGATTCGAAGCAGTGCATGCACGCCGGGTCGAAGTAGAACAGAAACACCTTGCCGTGCTCTAGCCGGTAGGGCCGTCCGTCCACCAGGATGCTCGCTGGCGCCTTCGTCCCCCTCTCCCGTGCCGCACCCACCCCGTAGGACACCCCCGCGAATACCGTCACCGCCGCCAGAATCAGCGCCACCGCCCGCAATCCTTGCGGACGCCGCGATCCCCGCCCCGCGAAAAATGCCAGCAGCAGCAGCACCCCGTCGCCCACGAAGAACTCCGGACCCACCACCCGCTTCAGCCACGGAATGCAACTGCAATCCGCGCCCCGCAGGGTGCCGTACTGGATGGCGAAGTATCCCAGAAACGCCACGAGCAGCGCCCCCAGCACCAGCGCTCCCCAGCGCCGCAACCGCGGCACCACGATCATGACCGCGCCTACCGTTTCCACGATTCCGAAGAACAGCGCCGCCGCCAGGCCCAACGATTCCGGCACCTTGGCTTGCACCATGCGCACCGCGGCGCCCTGCACGTCGGTGATCTTCCAAAGCCCGGAGAGCAGGAACAGAGCGCACAGCACCACCGACGAAATCCAGCTCAGCCCGATCTTCCAGCCTGGCGCGTCCATCCGGACAAGCCCCAGGCCCGGCTGTGCCATACTGTCGTTCATGGACCTCATTGTACCCCTCCGGCCCATCCCTAAGGTGCCATGACCGCCCTTGCCTGCGTCGTCCTGCTGGCCGCCTCCACCAGCGTCGAACTGGTGGACGAGGTGTACCAGATCGCCCCCGCCGAGTGGAAGTATGTCGAGGTCAACTTGCGCCAGAACCCCGCGCTCGTGGCCGCCAGCTTTGATGTGCAGGCCGGTTCCGAGAAGGTCCGATTGGCTCTCATGACTCGCGCCGATCTCGAAAACCTGCGCGCCGATCTCCCCCACGGTCTTCTGGCCGTCACCCCGATCGCCAAATCCGGCGCGCTCGCCTTCCGCGTCCGCCAGCCCGGCGACTACGTCCTGGTGGTGGACAACCGTGCCAGTAAGGCGCAGCCCGCCGCGGTCCACCTGCGCATCGCCCTGGATTTCGCCCGCCCTTCCGGCCCCGA
>JADGNT010000083.1 GCA_017883345.1 Candidatus Solibacter sp.
CGTGGCGGGCACGCGGCGCGACTGGCAAAGCGCGCTGCGCAGACACCGGAAAATACCAGTACTAAGCGTCACGCGCGGGTTATTGTGGCTGGAGAGAAAAGGGTGGTAGGCTACAGGTATCATCCGCTGCGGGCGCTACCATAGCTCCCCAGTAAAGGTACGGCTCTTGTTTCCGCAAGGGCCGTACCCTTTCACATCCAAATTTTAGATTTGGGCACTTCACGTCGACCGCAATCGCAATTCCTTGTTTGTTGCCTCCTCCGTGGCGTTTCCGTTTAAGCAATTCGTGATCCAAACCGAATACATATCGAAAGTAGTTTGAATACTATAAGTTACGGCGTGCCCATATCTTTTCGACCAGACCGAAAACCGGATCTGTTGGAACTGAAGTTCCGCATTTCCGGGTGACTTCCGGTCAAACGCGATCGCTATTGAAGTCGGGGTATTGCCGATGCGCAGTGTCGCAATCAGGTGGCGCGCAATCCGTGTGGCAAAACGGTAACTGCGCGAGCTTTCGAGGGTCGCCCAATTCCCAGCCGGCGCCCAGCGATTGATTGCCGGGTCGAATACCTCGGCCGTGCTTACAGCCCCGGATTCATTCGAGCCGGCCGCCACTAGAACCTGGCCGTCCTCGAGGGTGGCGCAAGAGTGACCGCTGCGGGCGCCTGCCATGCGAGCGGCCGCGGAAAAAGATCCGTCGGCGGTAGATATCCCGGCTGTATTCATTGTTCCGATGAGGCTCTGGCCGCCGGTACTCAGAACTCTGCCTTCGGGCAGACTCGCGGCGCATGCCCCGCTTCTGGCCGCCGCCATGCTGCCCTTCGCGACCCACATACCGGTCGCATCCGGCGATTGGTAGCCATACATGGGCGAACAGAGGACACCTAACATCGCACCAACGGCTGAATAATAGAGTTTGCCGGGACGCGACGTACGAATAATCCCCCTTCCAGTGATCTGAATTGTACAACCATTTTTTCGGGTTTTCCAGACTTTTCTCGCGCTCCCCATGCCTATCTTTTGCTGGGGTACCGCTGGTACTGCTAGCCCGCGTCGAGGCTTTGGCGGCACTTCCTCGAAAATAGATGCTTCCCGGGGAGGGCGCTCCCTACGGTCGCGGCTTCCATGAGAAGGCCGGTCTCTGTCAAGGGGAAAAGGCGCAGGAGTTTCCCCAGAATTTGATGGCCCCTGGTCATAGGCGTTTACTTAAGGGCTGCCACTCCCCGGTTTCGGCGCGCCCACGACCCCCAACATGAAGCCAACGTCTTCGCTTCTTCCGCTCGCTTGACCCGTTACCGGCTGATGGTCTACTGTTGGCTCGTCCACACACCAAGGAAGCGCTGGTCCGCCAACTGCGCGACTACTTGCACGAGGTGTGTTTCGCGGTGGGCTCCCCACGCAGATCGTTCCCCATCAGATGAGGCACACCTACGCCACGGAGATGCTTCGTTCGGGCGTAAGCTTTCCCACCGTGATGAAACTCCTCGGCCACGGCTCACCCGACATGACGATGCTCTATCTCGACACCGCCTTGACCGGCCTGTAGCGCGAGTTTCATCTGGCCCGCTCACAACCTCGTCACCTGGTCCCACAACCGAAGCTATCAAGCGCTTCCCCTCGCACGGGCCTTGGCGGCCTCATCGACTCCTTACTCGCAGCTCAACACACCATGGAGATGTTTCGCCGGTCGTTACCGGCCGGAACTCCCCGCCGTTACCTCGACCGCCTCTCCAATCGGCTCACCAAGATCGTGTCGGAAGTCCGGAAACTCGACACCCCCAGCAAATAAGCAGAGATTGGCCGGTAAACGCACGAACCCGGTTTCGTAGGTCCAGCGCGCCGGGTCGGGACGGCCCGGTTGGTCGAACTCATCGGACCAGACCAGCTTCCAGGCGCCGGCATGCTGTGCGGCGGCCGGCTGCGCGGCGGCGGTGCTGGCCAGCGCCTACGCCAACGCCAACGCCAGCACGAGCCCATACGGAGAGCGCCTCATTTCGGGGCTTCGAGGACCGCGAAGACTTCGCGGTAGAACTCGGGATGCGCCTTCCAGGATTGTGCCGTGATCATGCGGCCGTCGCGAACCGCCAGCTTCTCGCTGTAGATGCCGCCGGCGCGCTCCACTTCCACGCACACGTGCGGGTGGCCGGTGACCGTGCGCCCGCTGGTCAGTCCCGCCGCCACCAGCACCTGGATGCCGTGCCCGATGGCGCAGATGCACTTGTTCTGGGCGGCGAACTCGCGCAGCAGCTCGAGCAGGCTGGCATCGTTGCGCAGATATTCGGGAGCGCGTCCCCCCAGTATCACGATGGCGGCGAACTCCTTGGTGGAGACGGCGGTGATCGCGATGTTGGCGTCCACCGAGTGGCCGGGGCGTTCCATGTAGGTGTCCCAGCCCGGCTCGGTATCGTGGAAGACCATGTGCAGCCGGCGCCGCGCGGGCGCCGCGATCACGGGTTCCCAGTGCGCCTCCAGGAATCTCTGGCAGGCGTACAGCGCTTCGTAGCTATCGCCGCCGTCACCGGTCACAATCAGAACCTTGCGGGTCATCCGAAGCCAGCATAGCGCGTCGCTCTGCCAGAATGTAAGAGGATGGCGCGAGAAACGGTGGACGCTGTTGTCGTCGGAGCGGGCGCCGCCGGGCTGATGTGCGCCATGGAGGCGGGCAAGCGCGGGCGGCGCGTCGTGGTGCTGGAGCACAACCCGCGGATGGCGCGCAAGATCCCGATCTCCGGCGGCGGGCGCTGCAATTTCACCAACCGGACCGCCACGGCGGAGAACTTCGTGTCGCGCAATCCACACTTTGCCAAATCCGCGCTCGCCCGATACACGCCGCGCGACTTCATCGCCCTGGTGGAGCGCCACGGCATCCCCTACCACGAGAAGACCCTCGGGCAGTTGTTCTGCGACCGTGCCGCCGGCGAAATCGCCGAGATGCTGGAGGCGGAGTGCGCGGCGGCGGGCGTCCGCATCGAGACGGCGCGCGCCGTGTTGCAGGTCGGCGCCCGAATTGGCGGGACGCCCGGCGGCGGGTTCGAGGTGGAGACGTCCCGCGGGGTGTTCCAATGCGCGGCGCTGGTGATCGCCACCGGCGGGCTTTCCCTTCCGAAAATCGGTGCCACGCCGTTCGGCTACACCGTGGCGCGGCAGTTAGGACTTCACATCGTGGAGTGCCACCCCGCCCTGGTGCCGCTTACCTTCGGCGGCCCGGATCGCGAGCGCTTCGCCGGCATGGCGGGAGTCTCGGCGGAGGTGACTGCGTGTGTTACAGCGCGCGCCTCCGGCCCATCGTTGCGCGAAAAGCTGCTGTTCACGCATCGCGGGCTGAGCGGGCCGGCGATCCTGCAAGCGTCGTCCTACTGGCGCGTGGGGGAGTCTGTGGAGATCGATCTGCTGCCCGGGGTGGATTTCGCGGCAGCGCTGGCCGAATGCCGGGCGGCCGGCGCGCGGACCGAGGTACGCACCGTGCTGGCGCGCTACCTGCCGAAGCGCCTGGCCGACCGCTGGTGCCAGGTGCAGGGAATATCGAAGGCCGCGCTCGCGCTGGGCGATCGCGAGGTGGCGGCGATTGCGGCGGGACTGCACGCATGGCGCGTCCAGCCGGCCGGAACCGAGGGGTACGAGAAGGCCGAGGCGACCAGCGGCGGCGTGGACACCGGCGAGTTGTCGTCGAAGACGATGGAGTGCCGCAACGTGCCCGGTCTCTACTTCATCGGCGAAGTCGTCGATGTGACGGGCCAGTTAGGCGGCTTCAACTTCCAATGGGCGTGGGCCTCCGGCGCCGCGGCCGGCCGGGCGCTGTAGCAGGATGCCGAAAACAAGAATTTGTGTTTATCGGCGTTCCTCGGTGACCATTTTTTTGCCCGCCGCAGGTGGGCGGGTGCGCGTAAAATGCAAGAGATGCTGACGGCGATTACGCGGGCGGTGAGCCCTACGATTGCAGCGTGCGAACTCACGTACCGGGAGCGCGAGTTCATCGACATCGCGCGGGCGCGGGAGCAGCACCGGGCCTACGAGACGTGTCTGGCGGAATTGGGCGTGGAGGTGATCTCGCTGCCTGCGGAAGCGGAGTATCCGGACGCGGTGTTCGTGGAGGATCCGGTGATCGTGCTGGACGAAATCGCCGTGATGACGCGGCTTGGCGCCCCATCGCGGCGCGGGGAATCGGAATCGCTGGCGAGCGTGTTGGAGCGGTACCGGCCGCTGCGTTGGCTGCGCGAGCCGGCGACCCTGGACGGCGGCGACGCGATGCTGGCGGGGAAGACGCTGTTCGTGGGGGTGACGGCGCGGAGCAACGCGGCGGGCATCGGACAACTGGCGGCGGAGGTGGAGCCGTTCGGGTACCGCGTGCGGCCGGTGGTGGTGCGGGGGTGTCTGCATCTGAAGTCGGCGTGCAGCTTCATCGGAGACGCGGTGCTGGTGCATCGTCCGTGGGTGGACGAGGCGGCGTTCGCCGGCGTGCGGCTGGTGGACGTGCCGGAGGAGCGCGGGGCCAACGTGCTGGCGATCGGCGAGACGGTGCTGGTGCCGGCCGCGGCTCCGCGCACGGCGGAGTTGCTGATCGGTTTAGGGCGGCAGGTGAGAATCCTCGACAATTCGGAATTGATGAAGGCCGAGGGGGCGCTCACCTGCTGCAGTCTGATTTTCCGGAGGTAGCGCACCGCGGCGCAAACAGCGCGCCTGATCCAGGGCACTTTGAAGAACGCCAGCAAGAAGAACGTCGGCAAGGACGCCGACGTGGCAGCCTGGAAGGCCGCGCTACTGCAAGACGCCGGCTTTCTTGAAGTCGCCGGCTTTGACGTAGATCAGGGTGGCCGGGTCGATGTGCTTGCGGAAGGCCGCGCCGATCTGCTCCGGGGTGAGCGCGGCCACCTTGGCTTCCAGGGATTCGTCGAACTTCAGGGTGCGGTCGAAACGCTGGCGTCCGGCGAACAGACCGACCAGCGAACCATCCTCGGCGCGGCTCATGCCGCACTCCTGGAGCCAGGCTTTCTTGGCAGCGGCGACTTCGTCGGCGGTGAAGCCATCCTTGAGCGTTTTGGCGAGTTCATCGCGGAAGCTGGCTTCCACTTTGGGGGCGTTCTGCGGAGCGCTGATGGCTAACGCCAGGAAGTTGCCGCCATCGTCCCTGGTGGGCGCGCCGAAAACGCTTTGGGCGACGTAGCTGAGACCTTCCTTATCGCGGATGCGGCGGGAGAGGCGCGTACCGAGCGGGCTGCCGCCGAACATGTAGTTGGCCATCACGACGGCCGGATAGTCCGGATCCTCATCGTTGATCTGGACCATCTCGCCCGCGATGAAGAAGGCGTTCGGCTTGTCGGGGGTCTCGATTTTCTTATCGGAGAGCGCGATCTTCTGGTACATGTTGGTGACGCGCGTGTAGCTGCCGGGGCTCTTCCAACTGCCGAAGAGTTCGCTGGCCAGTTGGGCAATTTCCGGGGTGGTGAACTGTCCGGAAACGGCGACTTCGCCGACGCTCGCACCATAGAATTGCTGGTGGAACTTGCGGACATCGTCGAGCGTGACCTTCTTGAGGTCTTCGATCTGCTCGTCGGCGGTGGAGACATAGCGCAGGTCGCCGCGCGGATAGGGGTTCATGCGGTGCTGGAACTCGGTGAGGGCGAGGGCTTGCGGATCGCTGCGGCCGGCTTCGGCGGCGGTGATGCGCTGTAGTTTTACGGTCTCGAATTCGCTGTCCGGGAAGGCCGGTTCGCGGAGGATCTCGGCGGCGAGGCGGAGCGCGCCGGGGAGATTGGCTTCCACGGTTTCGATGCTGGCGGTGGCGCTGGTGGGGCCGCCGGAGACATTCATTTGCGCCTTCAGGCGGTCGATTTCGTCCTGGATCTGCTGACGTGATTTGTGCTTGGTGCCGCGCATGAGAAGGCCGCCGGCGATGCCGGCAGTGGCGGCTTTGCCGAAGAGCGATTTCTCGTCGCCGTAGCGGATGGTGACCGAGGCCACCACCGTGCCGCCGCGGGTTTTGCGCGAGAGCAAGGACATTTTCAGCCCGCCGGGCAGGGTGCTGCGCACGACGCGCGATTCAATGTTGGACGGGCTGGGATCGAAGGCTTCGCCGGCGGCGACCACCGCGGTTCCTTTGAAATCCTTGAACGTCTCGGCGATATCGGGCGTGGCCGGAATCTCGGCGCGGTCCGGGGCTTTCGTGGGAATGAAGCTGGCGAGCGTACGGTTGGATTCCTTCAGGTAGGCTTTGGCGACGCGCAGCACATCGGCCTCGCTGACCGCTCTAATGCGGTCGCGCGTGAGGAACATGAGACGCCAATCGCCCTGCGAGAAGTACTCGCTGAGATCAACAGCGACGGATTGGGAATCGTTCATTTCGAGCTCGATGTTTTTTAGCAGGCGTGTCTTGGCGCGCTCCACCTCTTCCTTGCTGGGGGGTTCGGCGGATAGGCCTTCGATCGTTTTGACGAGGATCTGGCGCGCTTCATCCAGTGATTGGTCCACCTTCAGGCTGACGGAGGCAACAATGAAGCCGGGGTCGTGGAGATCGGCCACCCCCATGGAGGCGCCGACGGCCTTCTTGTTATCCACGAGGGCCTTGTAGAGGCGTCCCGACCGAGGCTCGCCGAGAACGCCGGCGAGGACGTTGAGAGCGGCGTCGTCGGGGTGGGAACCGGCGGGGGCGTGATAGATGGCGACGAGACCTTGGGTATCGCCGACGCGGCGGAGGGTGATGGAACGCTCGCCATCCTGGGTGGGTTCGACGGTGTAGGACTTTTCGAGTGTGCGGGTGGGCTTGGGGATGGCGCCGAAGAGCGCGGCCACCTGGGCCAGCGTCCTGGTCTCGTCGAACTTGCCGGCGATGGTCAGCAGCGCGTTATCGGGCTGGTAGTATTTTTGATAAAACGCAGCCAAGCGGCCGATCGGCACATTTTCGATATCGGAGCGGTTGCCAATGGTGGACTTGCCGTAATTGTGCCAGGTGTAGGCGGTTTCGAGGGCGCGCTGCATGAGCATGCGATCGGGGCTGTTTTCGCCCATCTCGAATTCGTTGCGCACCACGGTCATTTCGGTATCGAGGAGCGGCTTTTCGATCTTGCTGTTGACCATGCGGTCGGCTTCCAGTTCCAGGGCGAACTTGAGGTTTTCGTCGCTGGCGTTGAGGGTCTCGTAGTAGTTGGTGCGGTCATAGTCAGTGCTGCCCTGCATCTCTGCGCCGTGATCCTTGAGTTCCTGCTTGACGTCCTTGCGGGTCTTGGTCTGCAGGAAGAGCATGTGCTCCAGCAGGTGGGCCATGCCGGTTTCGCCGTAGCCTTCGTGGCGCGAACCGACCATGTAAGTCATGTTGACGGTGACGTTGGGCTTGGAGGAGTCGGGGAAGAGGAGGAGGTGGAGGCCATTGGGCATGGCGTACTCGGTGATGCCTTCGACGGCGGTGATCTTGCGGACTCCTTGAGGGAGCGTCTGGGAAAGCGCGGTGAAGGCAAAGACGAGGAGAAGCGGGAGCAATGTCTTGTTACGAGTCATGTGCACCTTTTGTAGGAGTATTGAAGGATTAAGACGAATTATAACAGGAGAGGTTTGGTAGCCGGGCTCCGGGGGCGCTTGTACGTCGAGGGATGCGATTTGACGCGGAGACGCGGCGACGCTGAGGAAGACGCGGAGAGAACACAGAAGACAAACGCAACACGAGAGAACGCGGAGGAAGCGGAGAAGAGCGTGGAGAGGTGGAGATGGCTGTTACAGTAAAGGCTGATTATGGGGATTACCGCGCCAGCTCTGGCTACCTTTGTGGGACTGCTTGGCGCCGTGCTCGGGATCTGGTTGACCGGGTTGCGGCAACGGGCGCGCGCGGTGGTGCCGTTCAGCGCGGGAGTCCTGCTGGGGGTGGCGCTGTTCGGACTGGTGCCGGAGCTGGCGAGCGAGATCGGGTGGCCGATCAGCGTGTTGTTGTTTGCGGCGGGGTACGGTGCGCTCCTGCTGGTCAATCGATTCGTCTACCGGGTGTGTCCGATCTGCGCGCACGATCACGACCACAATGCATGTTCCACCGAATTGCACGGGTTCGCGGCGCCGTTGATGGTGGCTGCCACGGTGCACAGTTTCCTGGATGGGTGGAGCGTCGCCACGGTGCAACTGGCGGTGCCGCTTGGGCTACGGGTGGCGGTGCCGCTGGCGGTAGCGCTGCACAAGCTTCCGGAAGGGATCGCGCTGGGCGGGATTCTGCGGGCGTCGGTAGGGTTGCGGAAGGTGGCGTTGGGGTGGGCGGTGCTGGCGGAAGGGTCGACCCTGGCGGGCGGCGGGTTGGGCCTGGTGATGGGGCCGCACCTGGGTTCGGAGTGGATCACCTATCCGATGGGGATCGCGGCGGGTTGGCTATTCTACCTGGGATATCATGCGGTGCACGAGGAATGGAAGCGGCGCGGGGCACGGCCGGCGTTTGTATGGGCGGGGGCCGGCGTGGCGGGGGCCGCGGTGCTGCAACGGGGAGTCGAGGCACTGTTCCGGTAGGCCCTTGGCAGTCTGGCATTGGTGTGCAGGATGAAGTGGAGTTGGAGCGTGCCGTTCGCTATGTGGAGCACCAGCGCGGTCAGCGCCGGCCTGGCAGCGAATGCAGGCGACTGGCTCTGGTCGAGCGCGCGGTTGGCAGGATTGGCCGCCCCGCGAGAGCAACTTATCCTGTTCGCCGCAGGCGGCGGGCGAGGGCGGCGAGGGCGTCCATCATTTCGCGGCGCGCTTCCGCGAAGGCCGGCACATGAACCGCACCCGACTTTAGATAATCCAGCAGGATGGCTTCCGCCGCCACGAACTCCACCGCGGCATCGGCCACCGCTCCGGCGATCTCCAGCGGAATCGTCGCCACTCCATTGGCGTCGGCGTGCACCAGATCGCCAGGGTGAATGGTCAGGCCGCCCACGCGCACCGGACGGTGCAAATCCACGATGTGGCTGTAGCCGTGCGAGCAGATCGCTCCATTGCTGAACGCCGGAAACCCGAGGCGCCGCACCTGATCCAGATCGCGCGCGGCGCCCGACGTGATCAACCCCGCGGCGCCGAACGCCCGATAGGTGGTACACATGATCTCGCCGAAGGTAGCCGCCACCGGTGGGTCGTCCAGATCCTGGAATACCACCATGGCCGGCCCCGCCAATTCGGCAAACCGCGCCACCTGCTGGTCGAGCGACCCGTAGACATCGCCTTCCTGGCGCGGTTGCGCGCAACGCATTGTGGCCGTCGCTGCGTATCCCACGGCGGGCGCCATCTCGGGGAAACAGGCCCGCACGCGGCCGTCCATATATCCGGCCGTCCGCGGCCGCACTTCAAACAGTTCGATGGTGTTCGAAATCGTCGGCGTATCGAACTTCGCCAATGCCACCAGATCAATAGCCATGCAGCGCCGATTGTAGCGCGTGGAGTTGTCTAACGAAAGGCAACCTGGAATCTGGCGCGGCGGACATAGCAGAATGGTCGTCAGCCAACATGAGCTTTGCAATTCTCCTGGGCAGGCGCGGGCACTTCCCCACGCCATCGTTGACCGTGTTTGTCGCCCTGCAAGTGCTCGACATACTCACCACTCTGCTGGGACTGCAATTGGGAGCCAGTGAAGGCAGCATGTTTCTGAGCCGCCTGATGCGTGTCGGACCGGTGGCGGCGCTACTGATCGCCAAGATCATTGCCGTCCTGCTGGTGGCCTTGGCCTTGAAGTTCAAACGGCCTCGCGTGGTGGTCTTCCTGAATTACTGGTTTGCCGCCGTCGTCAGTTGGAACCTGGTCGTCATCCTGCTGACTCAGTTGTCGGACGCACGCCGGAACTGAGCGTCCTGCCGCCTCGCGTCGATTGCGTCTATCATTGAAACATGCCCACCGGGTATACCCTGGCCGCTGCTGCCTGCTTGGCACTCTCCGTCGCCAGGGCGCAAATCCCCACCATTCGTGACGCGCCTATCACGACCTTCGGCGTCACCGTGGTCGATCCGTATGGCCTCCGCGGCGATATCTACCTGCTCCGTCCCGATACGGACCGGCTCCCCAAGTTCGAGAAACTGGAACCCGCCGGCGCCGTTTACACCAGCGCCCTCAACATTCCACCCCGCGATTTTCAGGAAGGCTTCCCTGGCGTCACCGACCGCTTCGAGTGGTTCGCCATCGATTACAGCGGGTATTTCTATGTCGACAATCCCGGCAAGTACCGCTTCCTGCTTGCCTCCGACGATGGGTCCAAGCTTTATATCGATAACAAAACCGTGATTGAGAATGACGGCATCCACAGCATGCACGCCGAGGAGGGCAGCATCACTCTGGATGGCGGAATCCACCGCATCCGCCTCTCCTACTTCCAGGGTCCCCGTGCGGCTGTGGCCCTGATTCTCGCCGTGGCGCGTCCCGGCGAGGACTGGCGGATCTTCAGCACCAACGAATTCCGCCCGCCACGCAATCCGGCGGACTGGAAGTACGGCGACCCGAACAACTTGCCCGGCGACGAACCTGCCGGCAAGCGGAAGAAATAAAGAACGCTCCCTCACGGTCGCGGCTCCGATTCGAGCCGCGACCGTCAGAACGTGAGAAAAAACAAATGGCCGCCGATGAACGCCGATAAACGCTGATGAATACAAGATGCTTATCGGTGTTCATCTGCGTTAATCGGCGGCCCCTAAATGATTTTTCACATGAGCAACTTTCGCCGCTAGCGCAACGAGGCGCTGGGAAGCGGGGCTACCGCGTCCAGCGGGTTTACCAGATGACGCTCGGCGTAATAGCCCGGATGCACGCGCTCCACGATCTTCGCCACCGGACGCTCCAGCACCCGGAAATAAGGCTGCGGGTTCAATCCGATCCAGAACGCCCAGACGATCAGCGGCGCGAACACCGCGATCTCACGCCACGAAAGATCCTTGAGCAGCGAGTTCTTTTCCTT
>JADGNT010000770.1 GCA_017883345.1 Candidatus Solibacter sp.
GGTGGCATTGTTTGGCCCCACCGCGCAACGCTTTCAGCAAGCCATGAACCTGAGTCCCGTGGCGGTGGGTTTCCTCATCGCCATGCCGGCCCTTTCCGGGTCGCTACTCCGCATCCCTTTCTCGGCCTGGGTAGATATCAGCGGCGGACGAAAGCCTTTCCTGACGCTGCTCAGTCTCTCTGTCGTGGGGATGGCGGGACTCGCCGGCGTGGTCGGCTTCTTCTATCCGAACGGGATGACTCCAGGGATGTATCCGGTGCTGCTCATGCTGGCACTGCTTTGCGGTTGTGGCATCGCCACCTTTTCCGTTGGGGCGGGACAGACGGCCTACTGGTTCCCGCAGCGGAAGCAGGGTGTGGCTCTGGCGATCTTCGGTGGCGTAGGAAACCTGGCGCCCGGTCTTTTCTCGTTCTTCATCCCCATCGCCTTGAGCACGCTGGGCCTGTCCGGCTCCTACATGGTGTGGGTTGCGCTCCTGGCAACCGGGCTGGTCCTGTATTTCATGCTGGGCAGGAACTCTCCCTATTTCCAATTGCTGGAGCAAGGTAGTGCGCCCGAAGAAGCGCGCCGCCTGGCGCGCGCCCATGGGCAGGAGTTGTTCCCATCGGGCAATCTGAAGGAGAGTCTCCTGGTGTCCGCGCGAATCTGGAAGACGTGGGCGCTGGTGGCGATTTACTTCACCACATTCGGCGGATTCGTCGCCTTGACCGCGTGGTTGCCCACCTACTGGACCGGGTTCTTCGGCCTGAGCGCGATGGCCGCGGGTTTCCTGACGGCGCTGTTTTCGATTCTCACCTGTGTGCTTCGAGTGATTGGCGGCATTCTCTCGGACCGGCTTCTGGAAGGCGGGGAGAACACCACCATCCTGGCCCTGCTCATCATGATGGTGGGAGCGCTCGTCATGGTGGATGCCCACGAGTACGAGCTGGCCATCCCTGGAATCGTCCTGCTGGCGTTCGGCATGGGCGTCTCCAATGCGGGCGTGTTCAAAATCGTCCCGCAAGCCGTGCCTCAGGCGGTCGGCGGGGCAGTGGGCTGGGTGGGGGGACTCGGCGCATTCGGCGGTTTCGCGATTCCGCCCCTGCTGGCCTTCGCGGTGAAGAACCTGGGCAAGCGCGGCTACGCGATCGGCTTTATCATATTTGTCTTTCTGGCGCTGTTCTCGCTCTCGATGGCCTGGGTTCTGAAGTATATGCCTGGGTCCACCGGCGGGCGAAGTGAGGTCGAGGCGCAGGCAACCGCCGCGCAAAGGAATTGAACATTTGGTGCACCGATGACTAGCCGAGTCCTCACAATCGTTCTGGCAACCGGGTTGTTCTTCAGCGCGCTCTATTTGGCGACGAGGGCCGGGACCGCCCACATTCCTGGCAACCAGCAAGACTACGAGCCGGTACAACCTATCGCTTATTCGCACCGGTTACACGCCGGAGAACTTCAGATGCCGTGCCTCTACTGCCACTTCAACGCGGAGAAGAGCCGGCACGCCGGCATTCCGCCGGTGGCGGTCTGCATGAACTGCCACACCATGGTGACGGCCACTTTCGGCGCCGTGCGGGCCGAAGAGGAGCTGGCCACGAAGGAACAGCGCAAACCCCGGACGCTCGTCTCGCCAGAACTGCGGAAGATCTACGATGCTCTCGGACTGGATGCCAATCGGAAGCCCGATCCGGCGCGCGCGATGAAACCCATTGCCTGGACACGCGTGTACAAGCTACCCGATTTCGTGTACTTCGATCACCGCGCCCACGTCAACGCCGGCGTCGTTTGCCAGACCTGTCACGGGCCTGTCGAAGCCATGGAGCGGATGAGACAGGTTCCCGATCTCAGCATGGGTTGGTGCGTCAACTGCCACCGCACGGCCACCCGTAACGGCGTGGCAGGTAAGAAGGTTTACGCTTCGATCGACTGTTCCACCTGTCACTACTGAGGAGCTGCCACCGTGAGTGCCGACGACAAGAAGTACTGGAAAAGCCTCGAAGAGTACGAAGGGGGCAACGCCTTTGAAGCGCGGGCGGCGATCGAGTTTGCCGATACTCCTCTCCGTGAAGCATCCGAACCGGGGCGCCGGTAATTCCTGCGGGCCGCCGGCTTCGTGTTTGCCGGAGCCGCCCTCACCGGATGCGGGCGTGCGCCGGTGGAGCAAGCGATCCCGATGCTGCGCCAGCCGGAAGGCATCGCGCCGGGGCGTCCTTATTACTACGCCGGCGTCTGCGGCGGGTGCAGTGCATCCTGCGGGCTGCTTGCCAAGTGCCGCGATGGCCGGCCCATCAAGTTGGAGGGAAACCCGGAACACCCGGTGTCGCGCGGTGGCCTTTGCGCCGTCGGCCAGGCCTCGATCCTCGGGTTGTATGACAGCTTGCGCCTTCAACAGCCGATGGCGCGCGGAAAGAATGCCTCCTGGCTGGATGTCGATGCGGAGATCTCCACGGCCCTCGACGGCCTTCGAAAAGAGAAGCGCGCGGTCCGAGTACTGACGCAGACTGTCGCCAGCCCGGTTCTGAACGCGCAGATACGCGGCTTCCTGAAGGGCTTCCCGGACGCGCGCCACGTCGTCTACGATGCCTTGTCCGCTTCTCCAATCCTGGACGCTCACCGGCAAACTCACGGCGCGAGAGTGCTGCCGCGCTATCTTTTCGCGAAGGCCGATATCATCGCCAGCTTCGACGCGGACTTCCTGGGTTCCTGGATTTCGCCCGTGGAATACACGTCCGCTTACAGCGAAGCGCGCGCCGTGGAGGCCAGTCCCCCCCGTACCGCGTGGCACGTCCAGCTTGAATCGCGGATGTCGTTGACCGGTGCGAAGGCGGATCGCAGGATCAAACTGGCTCCGCCGGAGATCCCGGCCGCGCTCGAGCATCTGGCGGTGAAAGTGGCGCGTAAAGCCGGCTCCCCCATCCTGCAGGTGGCCGGCTCGCCAGTCTCGCTGCCAGAAGAGGTACTGGACGAGTTGGCCAACCGCCTTTGGGAGGCGCGGGGCCGGAGCCTTGTAGTGTGCGGACTTCCCCGTACGGACGCGCAGGTGCTCTGCAACTTCGTGAACCATTTGCTCGGCAACTACGGAGCGACGCTCGATATCGCGTCGCCGTCGTACCAGAAGCAGGG
>JADGNT010000084.1 GCA_017883345.1 Candidatus Solibacter sp.
CGAAAACGGCCGGCCCGATTCCTCGCCCAGCATGCGCAGCGCGCGCAGCGGGTCCACCAGCACAGACAGCGGGCCCACCCGATAGCGATCGCCGTAGAGCCGGCACAGGGGGTACTGGACGGTGGCCCGCAGGTCGGTGCAACTGCCCACCGGCTCGCCCAGGATCACGTCCGGGGCGGCGCGCTGTGTCAGGCGTTCCACGGCTTGGGTGAGCGAATCGAAGCGGCGGCAGAATCATCCGCCAGCGATCCCTTCCACGGGGAAACCGTGCGCCGCCAGCAGCGCGGTGTCGGCGAGACCGTGGCTCTGGTCGTTGGCGATCAGTCCCACGCGCCGGCCTTGCGCGGAGAGACGGCGGGCCAGTTGCAGCAGGGCGGTGGTCTTGCCGGCGCCCAGGAAGCCGCCGATCATGAGGTATTCAGCCTTCACAGGCACCGCCGCATTCCTCCTCGCGGCCGCGGATTACGGCGTCGACGGCGTCATCCAGAAGCGCCATGTAGCGGTGAACATCGACCGCGCCCGGCGCGGGGTTGCCGCGCACACGGTAGAGCCAGCCGCGCTCGTAGGCGTCGGTATCGATCAGCGTGATGTCGCTCGCGATCTCGGTGCCCGCTTCGAGAAATTCACCTTCCGCGACGGAGTAGATGGTATGGAGCGCCTTGAGCCCCTCCACCCAACCGATTTCCTGGGCGGCGGCGATCCGCGCACCTGGCCGAACCGAAAATTCGAATTCCACGGGGTCGCCGAGCAGCCAGGTGGCCAGTTTGGTGAAGCCGACGCGCCAGATTCCGCCCGCCTCTTCGGCCAGCCAGAAGTGCGACGATGTATAGCGCCGGTCGGCCGGAAGCTGAGTCGTGAATCGCGACCTCTGGTACGGAATGTGCTCACCCACGCTGTGCTATTATCCCATCGATGTGGGACAGGCCTCCCGGTCTGTCTTTGTGTTACAAATGCTTGCCGCAAACTGACTCACTGCCGGACCTGGCGCTGCACACGGCGCTCTACGACGCTCTCGAATCCGGCGCGGGCACGGAAGCGCTGCGCGTGTGGGAGAGCGCGGCGCGAGTCGTGGTGCTGGGGCGCTCGGGAGTGATCTCGCGGGACGTGGAGGCGGACGCCTGCGCGGCGGACGGCGTGGCCATTGTGCGGCGCGATTCGGGAGGCGGCGCGGTGGTGTTGGGCCCCGGGTGTCTCAACTATGCCCTGGTGCTGTCGCTGGAGCGGCGGCCCCAGTTGCGGGACGTTCGTGCCAGCTACCGGCAGATCCTGGGATGGCTGGTCCGGCGGCTGGCGGTTCCGGGCCTCGAGATCAGCGCAGGGTCGGACCTGGCGATTGCAGGGCGCAAAGTCTCGGGCAACGCGCAGCGGCGGGGCGCGCGGGCGCTGCTGCATCACGGCACGCTGCTGTATGCCTTCGACGCGCGCGCCGCGGAGCGCTACCTGAAGGAGCCGGCTCGCCGGCCGGACTATCGCGGTGACCGCAGGCACGCGGAGTTTCTGGGCAACTTGCCTCTATCGGTCCGGCAGATCCGGGATGCGCTGCACTGTAAACCAGGGACAGCTCAAACCGGGAGACTCAAACCCGGGGACAGACAGGACTGGCAGCGAATTTCCGGCAAAATGCGCCGGAAATCCATGCCAGTCTTGTCAGTCCCCGGGGGTCAGAACTTCAGGCCGAGCAGTTTTCTGCCGGCCAGTTTCGCCATCCCCAAGGGACCATAGCGTTCCTGGAGGAGCTGCATGTAGAGCGCCCGCGTGTCGTCCGGCGGCACTTTCCGCTGCGGGTTCTCCAACAGGCGGAGAGCGCCTGACGGGCACGTGGAGACGCACAGGCCGCATCCGATGCACCGCGCGCGGTCCACCCGCATCTTCGCGTCGCCGTTCCCATCCCCATCCGCGTCCACCAGCGCGTCCATCTGGCAGCGCGACTGGCACACGCCGCACGCATCGCAGAGGTCGGCGTCCACCTCCGCGTGGAAATTCGCGCTGAAGTACTCCGCCGGCGCCGGGAAACGCTTGGCGGACGTGAGCACGCCGCAACAGCAGCCGCAACAACAGCAGACGAACAGCGGGTTTTTGGTATTCTCCGGTTGCAGGACGAGTCCTTCTTTATCGGCAGCGTCCAGAAGGTCCAGCATTTCCTCCCGAGTGATGGATCTGGCCTGGCCGACGCGCACCATCTCGCGAGCCGCCATTCCCAGCGTGAGGCAGTTCTCCAGCAGGCTGGTCTGCCGGCACTTCTCCCCCAGCAGTTCCCTCCCGTGGCGGCAGATGCAAGTCATGGTGGCGAAGGGCCCGCCGCAGGATTCGACATAGGTCCGGAGTCCCGCGTAAGTCGCCACGTTGCGCTCGATGGCGATGGTCTTGTTGACGGGCACGATCCGCATTTGCGTCGTCTTCTTGCTGTGGAATGCCTGTCGGAACGCTCCCAACAGGTACTCGCGGCAATCCCGTTCGAGCTCCGGCGTCAGCCGCTTCAACTGGCGCTCGTAAAACCCGATGGCGAAAATCAGCTTGCCGTAGAGCGGTTCTCCCTTCTCCTGGATGCGCATGATGAGCCCTTTGGCGGCCATCTGCTCCAGCCGGTTTGTGACCTCGGCGAGCGTCATCGCCGGTTTGACCCGCCGGTGAATGGTGGCGGCGGGCTCGGGAATGGCGCTGGCTTGGAGCGCGAGTTCGGCCTCCTCGGGAGTGAAGATTTGCCGCAGAATCCGAATCTCCACACCGGATTCGGTGGCCGGAAACCCGACGGGCATCCGGTCGAGGTGCCGCTGGAGCTGGCGATAGAGAGCGTCAGGTTCCATAGGCTGCCTCTTACGGCCGGACGCCGATGGCGAACAGGTGTTTGCCTCCCCGCATGTAGAGCACACTATCGGAAATCGCCGGGGTGGCCATCACGGTCTCGCCGATGTCGTTTTCGGCGAGCAGCTTGTACGCGCGGCCAGGCGCCAGCACGAAGCTGTGGCCGTCCTCGTTGGTAATGTAGATCTGGTTGCCGGCGGCCACGGGAGAACTGCTGAAGCCGGACGACCCTGCGCCGAGACGCTGTTGGTACAGCCTCTCTCCGCTGGCCAGTTGGTAGACCGTGAGCACGCCATTGTCGAAGCAGAAGTAACCCAGGCCGCCAGCCAGCAGCGGGGTCTGCATGTAGTTGCCGGCGCGTTCCTGGGTCCATGCGATGGCGGAGCGGTTATCGGTAAGGTCGCCGGCGGCGTCGGTGCGGATGGCGAAGATCGGCCGCGCCTGTCCGTGCGCGCCCGTGATCACCACCAGGCCGTCCAAGAAAACCGGTGTGGGGACGGGGATGTCGCCGCCGCCTGCGAGCTTCCACAGTTCCTTACCCGTTTGCAGATCGTAGCCGCCGATATGCTTCCACCCGTTGACCACTACCTGCCAGCCCCTGACGTCGCCGGTGCCGCCGCCGGCGGTGTAAGGCACGACGGCGGGCGTGCCGAAGGTGGGCACGTCGCCGCGCGGAGTCCGCCAGAGTGGGTTGCCGGTGCGGACGTCCAGGGCGGCGAGGAAGGAGTTCTTTTGCACGTCCGCCTGGATGATGAGGGTGTCCTCAAAAATTACCGGTGAGCTGGCAAAGCCCCACTGGGCGCCCGGCACCAGGTAGTAGCCGGAATCGAGCGTTCCGAAATCCTTCTTCCACAGCAATTCGCCGTTCAGGTCGTAGGCGAAGAGGCCTTCCGACCCGAAGAAAGCCACCAGGCGCTTGCCGTCGGTAGCGGGAGTCGGGTTGGCGTGAGTGGACTTCGGGTGGCGCATGATCTTGGGCACGCCGCTGGCTGCCGTCCGTTCCCAGAGGATCTTGCCCGACTTGCGGTCCAGGCAGTAGACCCGGAAGCTCTGCGCCGGTTCACCCTTGACCGGGGCGATATCGCCATAGAGGCCGACTTTGAGTTGCGCCTCGCCAGAGGCCGGGACGGCCGTGGTGAGGAAAATGCGGTCGCCCCAAATCACGGGGCTGGAATGGCCCAGGCCCGGGATGGCGGTCTTCCAGAGGATGTTCTTCCCCGATTCCACATTCCATTCGGCCGGCGGAGAACCGGTCCCCACTCCACCGCCCGACGGACCGCGAAACTGCGGCCAGTTGGCGTCGGCCGCTGCCGCCGCCATTGCCACCAGCGCCAACATACTGGTCTTCATACGGTTCCAGTTTACTGCGTATGGCCGATTTGACGGAACCGCGACTTCACGTCCACCCGGCCAAATCCCGTCAAAACATGTATCGCCGTGGCTCTCTTCGTCGCGGCTACAGCAGCTTCAACTGGTTAAACTCAGGGACCGCGCCCCTCTCTACCGCCTGATCGAGTGCCCCTAACGAGCTGGCGGTAACCTCCGACGTTCGCCAGTAGCCGGGATCGTCGCCTTCGGCTTTCGCCGTGCCATCCAGGTGCGGGGCTTCGCTGGCGGCGGTGATTGCCGAGAGGTGGGAGCTCAGCGCGTCATCGGCGGTCTCCGCCAACGAACTGAGTGGCTCGCCTTTCAGCCAGCGAAACACATCGCCATAGACCGCCGGAATGTTGGTCAGGCCGGCGTGCACGCCTTTCACATACCGTAACGCGATCCGGCCAAGCGTTGCGGACGCGACCGGTACCCGTCCGTCGCCGTCCCGATGAGGGTCGCCAGTGATCCGGCCGGTTACTTTGTCGACCGATTCCCACAGGCCGCCCGCCTTCGACTGATATTCCAGCCGGAACAGGCACTTGTATCCGACGCCCGCGATCGTCAGCATGCGATCGCAGTACTCCTGTGGCAATTCCCTAGGGTCGGCATGCCAGGCGTGCAATTCACGATGAAACGCGGCGACCGCGTCGAGAATGCTTTGCAGGCGCGCCATGTCGCCGGACGCGAGCCCCAGATCCCAGTCCGAGGCGTCATACAGATCGAAGTTCGCGCAGGGATGCGCGTAGAAGAAGTCCCGGCTTGCTGGCGGCTGCCACTTGGGATTGTCGTTGGAGCGCGTGCCGGGATAGACGCCCGCGGGCGCGGGCAGTAGGCTGAGTACTCCCCAAAACGAGCGGAACGTGGCTCGAGAAAGATACAAGCCTAACACAGCCATCAAATCCCAGCCCCATAAGTGGTTCTTCAGGTAGCCGGCGATTGCGGGCGAGCCGTAGTGGGGTGTGCCGATGAAGACGATGCGGCCGACAATCGGCCACAACTCGTCGCCGAATTCCTTCAAGGCCGCTCTCGCCATCAAGCCGCCCATGCTGTGCGCGACAATGTGCACGGGTTGCCCTCCGTTGGTGGCGTGCATATGGACAATCAGGTTGCGCAGCGCTACCGTATTCCGACTGAAGGATTTCCGCCAGTCATAGGCGAAATGGCGATGACCGAAGTCATCGCGCGCAAGAACGGCGGTGGCGAATGGTTCGTAGCAGGTGTCCACCGCAAAAGCGTCGATCTGGTTGTTCGCGTCCAGATCCTCTGCGCCGTCCGGCTTCAGTTGCAGGTCGTCCAGATGGCCGCGCGTGCGGGCGTCGATCCACCATACCCCTCCCTTTGTTTCGCTCCGCAAGAGGCTGCCCATGACACCGGGCACAAAGACCAGGTTCGGCGGCGATTTGACCGCCAGGTGATCCTGGACGTCCGTCCGCCCGGCCATGTTTTCGAGTTCAGCGAAAGCGCTGCCGCCCAGATAGTGGCGGACAGCGCTGGCCGTTTCTTTATCGCCCAGGAGGTTCACCCGGCCGTGCGTGTCGGCCTTCAGGAAAGTGATTACGGGGTCATCTTTTTCTGGCATGGCTCATCTCTTCTGGAGCTGGCTGATTTCGGCGTCGCTCGCCATGTATAAATCGTACTGATTCACATACGAGTAGAGGAGCGCCCCGATGTTCTTGTAATGGCACCACATGAATAGCCGCGCCTGCACCATGGATTCCCCCGCCGCCATGGGCTGCGGGTCGACTATCCGAAACAGAAAACGGAAGAAGATGGCGGCAAAGCGACTTGCCATTTGCACCGGAACCTTCGACTCGGTACCGATGTATGCGCGGCAGTGGCGGTCGAAAAACGACTTCTCCAGGTCGTTCACCGCGTAGACGCTTGCCGTTCCCGTTGAACACGCATTGGCGAACACCAGGGGACAAGAGGGGAATTCGGCTGTGCCGAACTCGGTCTCGGTGAGGACATCGTTGGGGTCGGAGGAATCGAGGCCGAACCGCAGAACCGGCAGGTTAGCCGCATTCAGTCCGTAGTGGCAGAACAGGTAGAGTACGCCAACCGGCGTCTGGCTCGGATTGGTCAATTCCCTTACGATCTCCGACTTCGGAGTGGGGCCCGCGCCGTTGGGGACGACCCACTGTTTACCCAACGATGTCCAGATCTGCTTCTGCCATTTGGCTTCGGCGGTGGCCGGTTCTTTTGAAGAATCCCCGAAAAACAGCAGGCTGGAGCACCAGGATTCTTCCGGCCGCCCGAGAGACATGGAGGGAGAATATGGATCGTATGCGGTATAACCGATCCGATACCGCAATCCCCAGAAACGGGTCGCATCCACCGGCGCGCCCGGATCCGCGTCACCGCAGTACAACAATTCCCATGGAACGTGGGGCATCCAGCCCGCTCCGCTGTCGGGCCTCCACACGATATCGATCCGTTGCCCCGGAGGCAGCGCATCGAGCCAAGCGCGCACAGGCTTGCCGGTGGGGAAGAGGCTGTTGTAAAGCTTGCGCCCGTAGAACGCCAGGTTGTGGAGTTCCGGCAGTGTGGCTGTCTGGTTCCAGCTATTGCAGTGGCTCCGATCGGCGTAGTCCACCAGGCTCGACCAGTTGTATTGCGGCCGGAACCGGTTCAACCGGTCAAGCATCTCGGCCGGGTCAATGTCGTTGAGGTAACTGGTTGCCTTGGCGCGAAAGTTCTCTGTCGCCTTCCGCAGAGCCTCCAACGGATTCGTCAAAGCGGCTTTGTCCGTGACCATGAAGACCTTTTCGCCAGGGGGGAATATGGTGGCGCCGGCGTTGCCAAAAGCCATGGCGGTTCCGGGAGCTACTACGACCAGCGTTATTACGCCTGGCGGCGTGGTCCATTCATGCATGGTGCCGACGTTAACTTGTGCCAAGGTTGCCAGTGAAACATCCTTAGCGATCGCCGAAGCGGCCGGCGTGGAAGCGCCCTGGGCTTTGTCCCCTACAAGAAACCGAATCCGGATCTCGCGGTAGAGCTTTTCGCGGGCGTAAATCAGCACGGTGAGCGCGGCATCCGCAGCCAGCGGGCGCACACGGACGCGAACTGTTCGGCTGTCGGCGCTCGGGGGAATCAGCAGATCGAATGCTGCGGTGTGGTCCCCCGGGTCGTGCTCGCCGCCGCGCTTCACCGTCACGGAGTCGTCGATCGCTTCCAATTCCAGTTTCGCCGGTATCAGCGCCCAGTGGGTGAGCAAGCCCGCCTCAGGGATGTCGGAATCGGGAATGATAGCGCCCGTGCCGCGGATCATGCTCGCGGCGACCGGGTCGCCGACGCGGAAGTTCCCCATGTACGTTTGGCCCAAGTCTAGTGGCCGCTGCGGTGCTTTCTCCCGTTCACTAATCCAAAAGCTGATGCGGCGGTCCGGCGGTGGTGGAGAAGTCAGGTCCCGCGGCTCCGGCGGCATAGTCTTCCGCGGTTTGCGCGGTCCGCCTTCGGCGGAAGAACGGTCGGCAGGAGGGCCGCTACGCCCTCGGCGCACCTTTGGGTAGATAAAGGAAGCACGAGCATAATCCGAATCCGTAATGTCCGTACCCCCAATGATCGCTTGCCCATTCTTGGCAATCTCGCCCGGGATCTGATAGGACATTATCGAGCTGGTGCCGGCGCCTGGCGTTCCCATGAGCGACGATTCTTCTAGAGGCGTCAGCACTTGGTCCCGGACCTCTTCAGCGCTCCACCCCTGGGTTCGCTTGAAAAACTCGATCGCCTTTTTCGGGTTGATCCTGGCCACCAGTGCCCTGTGCATGCGCTCATGCGGAAAGCCCAGCGTGTGCCCGGTCTCGTGCCGCACTACCCGGTAGAATTCCGAATCGAGCGTTTCGATCGTGAATCCTTCCAGGTTCATGGTCTGCCGATCGGCGGGGACGTGCAAAATGTCAGTCCCCACGTACGACCAGTACCCGCCCTCGTCGCGCGCGATACGCACCTGCGGGTCGGTCTTGGTTGCAACAAATTTCACGCTGGCGGTTCTGCTCCAGGCATTCATGTGCAGGAGGATCCTTTTACGCAGGTCCGCCGGGGGAGCGTCCATGAAGCCAACTGTTAGGGTTACGTCAGGCGACCAATATTTCGTGGTTACCATCGCAATGCGCCGCGGGGTTGGCGCAAAACCAGGCGTCAGGCGGATGAGAGGTTCCAACGACGGCTGGTTGAAGGGGTTGATCTCCACGGCAAGTCGCGCGGACTGAAGCAGCACTGAAGAGGGCAACACTCGTAGCGAGCAAACGATGATTCTCTTCGTTTCAGCACTCCGGATTGGTTCTTTCCGCATCGCTAAGACGTGAAACCAGCCTACACCCGTGAAGTTTAGCAGTGCAAGGAGGCCAAACGAGCTTAGGAACCTCCGCCTTGCGTATGTGTAGCGACAGAACCGGGAGATCCATGCCGCTGCGGACGGCGGTTCAAGCGGGATTGGCGGTTACTCGAAATATCGTCTCGCAACCGCTGATTCACCGTCGGCAGCCGCCGGGACGAGAAACGCCCAAACCGTGGATCTGACGGCGGCGCCCGCTTCCTGTCGCGAAATCCCACTAGCCAACGCTCCGCAAGTCCCCATCCGGAAAACTCGGTCCACTGTCGCACCTGCCTATTCAGCAAGGCACGGGCGGGGCAGGCACGGATGGCGCAGGCGCGGGGGCGCGCGGGTACACAAAAAAATGCCGGCCGGGACGCCTTGCGGGGTCGCGGCCGGGATTGGGCGGAGAGAAAGGGAGACTCGCGATCGCATCTCGAAGCCGAGACCGGCCATGGGGACGAGATCGTGGAGCAGCGTACCATACTTCATGCCGGCCGGTGGAGTAATCGATGGAGCGCGCGCGGATTTCGACGGCTGGCCGGGAACGACGGGCGACGATGGCTCGGTCACGGGGACTGTGACGCTGCGGGTTACGGTCAACGGCGCGGACCGCAATACGCTGCTGCTGCCGGTGCAGTAAGAAGGATAATCGGCCGCGGATGAACGCCGATAAACGCCGATAACACAAAATGCTTGAATGCTTAAATGCTTATCGGCGTTTATCGGCGTTCATCGGCGGCCATAGATTTTCTAGCGCTTGCCTTGCAGGTGCATCTGCATAAACGCCAGAAACTGGTCCCAATCCGACGGGATGGTGCCATGCCCGCCGTTGTGCATTACGTAGCCGATAGTGTGCAGGATCGGCGATCCGGCGGGCGGCATCTGGTCCGTATCCAGGCCCTGCTTGCCGAGCAGGCGGTACACCGGGCCGGCCGCCACCGCGGCCAGAAACTCGCCCTTGGGGTCAGACCACCCATCCTTATCGCCCGTCTGGAGCAGGACCGGCCGGGGCGCGATCAGCGCGACCAGCATGTGCCCATCCACCGGGAGCCGATCCACCTGGTTGGCGAATTTGGCATAGTTGCCGGCGAACTGATAGGGATAGCGCGATGCTTCCGTCAGGTGTGCGATGGTCTCGCCGTAGTTGCGGCGGCTCAACGCCGCGCCGCCCTCGCCGGAACAACTGGCAATCACCAGGGCGATCCGCGGATCGCGCGCGCCGGCCCACATCACGGTCTTGCCCAACCGCGATACGCCCATGATCGCCACGCGCGTGGCGTCCACGCCCTTGTCCGTCTCCAGATAGTCCATGGCGCGGCTCAGTCCCCAAGCCCAGGCGGCGATGGAGCCCCACTCGTCCGGCGCGGGCTCGGTCTGGCCGGGCTTCAGATAGAGCGCCCGGACGCCATGGGGTACGCCGCCCAGGAAGTCCGGATCGATGTCGCCGTAGTAGACCGTGGCGAAGCCGAAACCCGCGTCCAGCAGGCGCGCCACGTTCACCCTCCCAAAACTCATTCCCTGGCCGGCGGGGACCTTCTTCTTGTCCCTGCCCCACACCTCGCCCACTTTGACGCCAGGGTCGTTGACCGTGCTGGAATTCGCCGAGAAGCCCAGATTCAGCAGCAGCGGGACCGGCCCGGCGGCGTTGGCCGGCACGTAGACCAATAGGTCCATCTTCGGTCCCGCCTTGTCCGCCGAAAAGTAGATGGTCACCTGGCGGCGGATGGCTTTGCCGTCGAGCGCCGGGGTCCCCTTGTCGAAGACGTCGAAGCTCATGGCAGCCGGACGGCCCGGGCTGCGGCCGTACTGATTCTCTTCGAAGAGGCGCACAATCTCGGCGCGGCGCTGTTCGTTCCAGGTCTTGGCGTCGCGGACCGGTTTGCCGTTAGAGAGCAGCAGCGGGTCCGGCAAGGTGTAGGCGCCGACGCGCGCTTCATCGTAGTTGACGGGGATTCCGGCCACGACCGCGGCCGGCGGTTTGTCCGCCTGGGCCATCGCGGCGCAAGCCGACAGGATCATGGCGGCGGAGATTCTCACCAGCTTTTCCCACATGATGGCATCATATTACTTTTGTGCGCCGGAAGTGGGCATCGCGGGTGGCGGCGCGGGCACCGCTTCAGAACAAGAACGGTATAAATCGTCGCGTGCGTTTCATGTAAGCGGCATAGGCCGCGCCGAAACCCATGAGGTTCTCGCTTTCCTCGGCAATTGAGGTGGCGAACGGACGGCTGCGCGCGGTTAAAAAAAAGGCCGACCCCAGACGACGACAGCGCCAGTTGTAAGAGCGAGCGCAGCGAGATCGACAGTAGCGCGCCGATGGGCTACGGGGCAACCCGGTCGCTGGAGCGTGT
>JADGNT010000085.1 GCA_017883345.1 Candidatus Solibacter sp.
GCAGGAAGCGCTCCGCGATTTGAGGATTGGGCGCCACGATGAAGGGCTGTTTGCGGACGTTCCAGATGGGCGGCGTCCGGTCGACTCCCCAGACGGTCATCCCAGCTTCCAGCGCAATCGCCTGGGGCGGGATCAGATCGAGGTCTTCACCGGCGCCGAGGTTGGCGTACACGTGCTGGCCGCCGAAAATCGTCATCATGACGTTCCCGCCGGCGCCGCCGACTCCGGTGGTCACGGCGACGATGCCGCTCTCCAACACGCGCTCCGCCCGCTGCCATTCCTCGGGCGTCATTTTGGTGCTGAGCGGCACCGAGGCGACGAAACGCCTGACTTCCACGAGAGGCTGTTTCGTGACGCGCCGGGCCTCGCCGCGAACGAAGTCCGCGCCGGTGAATTCGGTTCGCTGCACGAAGGCGCCGCGATCCCGAATGGCGTAGGCGAGCCTGCCGGTGCAGTTGCTGGATTCGGTAAGCGGCAGGTATACCTCCGGCTGAAACACGACGCCGACTAGTGGCACTCCGTTCTCCACATAGTGGGCCTGGACGGAGTAGGAGACGCCGCCGGCCGCGAAGTGATTGGTCCCGTCCAAAGGGTCGGCCCCCACCCAGCGCGCGCTCTGGGGACCGCTGGCGCCGGACTCCTCCAGGCGAAAGCCGATGGTGGGGTCGAGCGCGCGCAACCTGGATTTGAAAATCGAGAGAATGGCGGCATCGCTCCGCTGGTCTGCCTGGGTGACGAGCTCCGTCGAGTCTTTGTACTGCCCGGTGAAATCTCCCGAGCCTCGCACCGAGAGCACCTCAACGGCGCCGCGGGTCACTCCGGCGATTAGAATTTCCAGGATCTCGTCGAGCACTTCCTGATTATCGCTCCGGGCGAGTCTGGTCGCTGCCGAGAAGGCGGACTTCGGAATATACCGGGCGCGCCTTCTCGGTGAACTTCTTGTCCGCCGTGATTAGCGGAGTCCGGAGGCGAAGGGCCAGCGCCAGGTAAAGGCAGTCCTGCAACGGGTGTTTGAGCTCGGTGGCTAACTGCCACGCGCCCGCCAGATCGGCTTCATCGGGCACCAGAGTGACTTGGCCAGCGAGAAGGAATTGAAGCCACACGCGGAGCGCGCCTTCGCCGTCCTGCAAGTCGATTTCCTCGAAGCGAACTTTGCCTGCAATCGCGGCGGCCACTTCCACCCGGATCAAGGCCGGCGCCAGGAGTGGATCGCCCGTGCTCAGGAGTTCGCGCGCGGCGGCCTGACCGTCTTCCGGCACCAACCACTTGACGGCGACGCTGGCGTCAACGACGATCACCCACGACTCTCGCGGTCTTGGCGAATGCCTTCGGTGCTATCGGACAGTATGCCGTACTTTCGCTGCAACATTTCTCGAAAGGCATCGAGTTCGGCCAACATTTCCTGCCTTGAGCGAGACGCGGCTTCGATGAGCTGCTGGCGGAGTTCCTCCTCCATGCTGCGCCCGGCGGCTGCCGCCCGCACCCGGAAAGTGGCAATCACCGACTCCGGGAGTTCGCATATCTTGACGTCAGCCATGGTTTCATTATGCCCCCATGGGGTCAGGCGAGCAAGTGAGGCACGGGTGCTGATTGTGCCGGGCTCGGTTCCGGATTCGGACTAGCGGGTTGGACGGAACTTGCGGAGCCACAGAAAGCCTGCTCCGAGGCCCATACTCAGCAGCGTAAGCGTCCCGGGCTCGGGAATGGGCTGGATGCCGCCGCCGCTGGAGCCGCTGCTGAAGCCGAGGCTGCCGGAGTCGGAGCGGCCGCTACCGAAGGCTTGGGCGGTGCAATTGCCGGAAATGGTGTTGGTATCCATTGTCACTGCCCCTGTCTCCGCGAAGGCTCTGCCACACAGGATTTCGGCGCGGGTATTCATCGTGACGCTCGCAAGCGCGAGAATATTTCCCGCGAAGATAGTGCCTGTACCGAGCGTCGCGGAGCTGCCGACCTCCCAATACACGCCGCTAAGTGAACTGCCATGGGTTACGTTAACAGAAGAGCCGCTTGCGGTCGTGAGCGTACTCCCTATCTGGAAAACGAAGTCCCCACCTGGGTTGCTAGAGAAATCGAGATTGAGTGGTCCTGTCAACTGAGCCGACGAGTCAAAACGATAGACACCCGGCGTGAGCGTGAGACCACCCAGATCCTGACCAGTCAGGTTGCTAGTGACCGCCATGAGGGCCAGCGTAGTATACGCAGTCGTGACGTCAATCTGAGCCTGCTGCGCGACCGCATCAGTTTGGTGTACGAATCCTGTGAGGGTGATACTCCCCAGGCCAGTGATCGAAGTCCCGGGATAGACGCCGAGATCTCCGAAGATGGTGGTGGGACCGGTATTGGTCACCGTTAAGGCACCCAGGACCGCGAAGCTCTGCGCCGAACCCAGTAGGGTTCCGGCCCATCCTGGGAAGGGGCTACATAGAAGCGCGGCGAACGGTACCATGAAGGTCACTCGAGCCGCACATTTTAGAAGCGCGTTTCTCATGTCGTATCTCCTACACATTTGTTCCACCAAAGCAGCGGAGATTCGTCTAGCCAATCAAGAGTAGCGCGGCTACGGCCTCGGAGCGTGTGCACGCGCGTACAATTCCGCGCATAGCGTCCGAATATCAGTTCTACAAAGTACTAAAGTACTTCCTTGCACCTCTGTCGCGGGTCTCCGTCGGCGTTGGGCCCGTGATCGCACTTGCCAACTGTTAATCTGGGCATGACTGTACCGCCTATGACACTTCTATCCCGACGCCTGTTTCTGGCGACGCCGGACGCTGTTCGCTTAGGCGGGGGCGCCTTCGCCCAATGCCACTTACTTTGCCCAATCCAGTATTCTGCATCAGTTGTGGGGCGGTGGCGCCGGTTATACTGATCGCCATGCGCATGATTGCTGCTTTACTGCTCGCCGTTGGCTGTGCCGCCGCCGCGCCCCAGTATTCGGGTGAACTGATCTTTCCGTTGGAGAAGTGGCACAACCACTCCTCCTCGATTGTCGAACTGCCCAACGGCGACCTGCTGGTGTGCTGGTTTCACGGCTCCGGCGAGCGCACGGCGGACGATGTCCTGATCCAGGCCGCGCGCTGGAATCGCGCCACGGGCAAGTGGACGGCGCCATTCACGCTGGCCGATACGCCGGGTTTCCCGGAAACCAACCCGGTGCTCTTCTTGGATTCGAAGCAGCGTCTGTTTTTCCTGTGGCCGCTGATCATCGCCCACAAGTGGGAGACCGCGCTGATGAAGTACCGCATCTCCACCGATTACCAGCAGGCCTCGGGTCCGCCGAAATGGGAGCACCAGGACAATATCGTTCTGATGCCGAAAGACATCGTGGCGCTGACCAAGGACTTTGCCGCTGCCGCTGCCGCGGAAACGGGTCCGCGCGCCGAACGGGCCAAGCGGCTGATCGAAAAGGCGGAGGACGAATACTTCTCCCGCATGGGCTGGTTCACAAGGACGCATCCGCTGGAACTGCCTTCGGGCCGCATCCTGGTGCCCATGTATTCCGATGGCTATTCGTACGGCATTATGGCGATCAGCGACGACCGGGGTTACACGTGGAGCGCCAGCCAACCGATCGTGGGCGAGGGGTGCATTCAACCTTCGGTGGTCCGCAAGAAGGACGGCACGCTGGTGGCGTATTTGCGCGACAACGGACCGCCGCCCAAGCGCGCGCACATCAGTTTCTCGAAGGATGACGGCGTCACCTGGACGCGCGCCCGCGACACCGAAATTCCCAACCCGGGTACGAGTCTGGAAAACGTGCGGCTGCGCAACGGCAACTGGATCATGGTGTATAACGATCTGGAGCAGGGGCGCTATTCGCTGGTGGCGGCGATGAGCGATGACGAAGGCGCTACCTGGAAATGGAAGCGGCATCTGGACGGAAGGCCCTCGACGCAGGTTGCCAGCCAGTATCACTACCCGTCGGTGATCGAGGCGCGCGATGGCGCGATCCACGTCACATATAGTTACTTCACGCCGGAGGGCAAGGCGATCAAGCACGTGCGCTTCGATGAATCTTGGGTGAAGGCCGGCGACTGAGTTACTTTTTCTTGACGGCGGGCTTAGCCGCGGTCTTCGTCATCTTGTCCAGTTCGGCGCGAATGCGCTTGTCGGCATCGCCAAAAAAACCGTCCTTGCCGTTGAAGTCCCCTCGGACCATCCCGACGGGGTCGATGAAAACCATGTACGGGACCATCAGCATGCCGTCCGTCTTGTCGTTCCACTGCAGGTACTTCTTGGCGGCGGCATCGGTGGCGTAGCCAGCCGGAAAATTCGGCTCGAACGCCTTGAGGTACATCGGGTAGTTGACGGAAGCGGTCTCGTCTATGGCGCACACCACGACCTGCACGTTGCGCGCCGCGTAGTCTTTCTGGATCACCTTCAGGCGCACGGTCAATTCCTGGCAGTGCGAGCAGGTCGTGTTGATGAACGCCAGCGCGATCACCTTGCCTCGCGACTGGCTGAGTTGGAACGGCGGGGCGGCGCCACGCTGGAAGATCATATCGGGCGAGGGTCTGGGCACGCTGGCGGCAGGCGCGGTCGACGCAGTCAAAACGCCGGTCAGAAGCAGAGCAATAGTACGCATGAGTCTATCCTCAGTAATATTACAAAATGCGATTTACTTCAACAGTTCGGGTGCGCAGCCGAGTTCTTGTATGGCGGTTCGCCGGATGGCGGCGGCATGTTCATGCTGCCAGGTGCGGAGATACGTTGCGGCGACGTTGCGCGATGCCGTACAGATGTCGCCGTGCACCAGCGGGCAATCCACGTTCAGGCCCGGCGTGCCGCCTTCACGGCTGACGGCGCAGCCCGAAGGGTCGATTTCCGAGTACAGCTCCACCAGTTTCGACGCGAGTTGCATGCGGCTCGAATCTACCGCCAGGGCTTCCACCAGCGCCATGGCGGCCTTTCGGGTCTCGCCGGCCGTGCGATACGCCGACGCCAGTTCTTCCAAAAGGTCGGGATCGGATTCCAACGCACGCCCGCGCTCGAACGCTTCCAGCGCGTGGCCCGGGTCTCCCAACTTCTGGTAGGTGCGGCCCATATGCAGGTAGAGCGCGCTCGGCACGAACGTGAGTCCCGGCTTACCCCGCTTGGCGTTCTCCGCGCGGTTCCTTTCATCCTGCGCGAGTTCGATCTTCTCACTCCGCAACAGGGCGTTCAAGGACTTGCCATACCAGTATTCGGAACCCGCCTCGGCGCGGCCGGCCGGGTTGGAGGATGCCAGCCGGATCCCGAGATTGCGGTAAAACACGCCTGCCTGTTGGTAAGCGATGCCGGTGTTCTGAAGGTCTGGCAGGTTGTCGAGAATGGCCAGCGCGCGGCCGACCTGGCCAATCGACCGGTCCCAATCCTGCTGGCTGATAAAGACCGTGTTGTTGGCCGCCGAGAGGTTCGTCTTGTAGCTGCCGGGGGCCGCTTCCACCGCGCTGCGCCAGAATCGTCCCTGATCCACCCAGTCGGCATTCCGACCGTACGTCCGCGCGGCGAATGCCAGCAGCATGACGCCCATCGCCACGGGAACAGCGTTTCGGTATTCGCGGCCGCGCTCCGCCAGGCGCTGCGACAGCAAGTTCACGCCGTAGACCACCAACACCGCGAATCCCACCGACGGAAGATACAGAAAGCGTTCCGCCATGATGCTGCCGATCCGAACGACCAGGTTCGAAGTCGGCGAGAGAGTGGCAAAGAAGAATGCGATGGCAAAGAACACTGGCTTGCGCCGCCGCCAGCAAACGATTGTCCCGGCCACCCCCGCCAGGCAAACCAGCAGGGAGAGGATGGCCTTGACGTCTTCCCAACTCGTCAACCCCCAGCCGAATAGCGGATTTTCGTTGTAGGAATAGTCGAACGATAGCCCGGCCGGCCACGCCAGCAACGCCAGGTAGCGGCCAATCACCTTGACGGCGGTCATGCGCGCGGTCCAGAAATCGGCGCCCATCAGCGGGTTGTCGCCGAAGGGAAATGCGGTGGCTGCCACCCCGCCGAGCACTTGAGCCCGCACGTACAGGAAGACCAGACAAGGGATAACCGCGGCGAAATAGCTCGGCAGGCGCGCCTTCCACGAGGCGGCTCGCCCGAAAGAGAGATCGTAGATCGCGATGACGGCCACCACGACGACGGTGCTTTCCTTGGAAAAAATGCCGGCCGTCACCGCCAGCGCGATGGCGGCAAGCCAGGCCACTTTGCGTCCGCCCGAGGCGTCCAGGGCCTGGCGATGGGCAAGCAGAGCGGCCAGCACGCCAAACGCGCCCAACAGATCCGCCCGCCCCACAATATTGGTTACCGATTCGGTGAGCACGGGATGGATCCCCCAGATTGCGGCCAGCAGCAAGGCGGCCGGCAGTTGTTCGAGAATCAGCAGTCCCAACAGATAGACCAGTCCGATGTTCACCGCGTGCAAGGTGAAATTCAGCCAGTGATAGCCGGACGGATTTGCGCCATTCCCCAACACGGAGTAGTTGAACATGTAGGAGAACGTGGTCAGCGGGCGATACAGACCGGACATGCCCAACGGCCAGTACTCCCCGTTCAGAATGCGCTGCACGTGGTCGGATGTGACCGCGCGTAGGCGCGTATCTTTGAGAATGATCGGGTCATTATCCAGCAGAAACGGCGCATCGAACGAATTCGAGTAGGCACAGAACGCGAAGCCGATGACCGCGGATACCAGCAGCGCGCGCCTCATCGCGGGTGATTTCACGATTGGTACGGAAGCGGCTGTCTCCGGGAGACGGCGATTCTTCACGCGCTTGCTGCCGGATTTACCGGCGTGATCCGTATCGTGCTTCACCCATTAAACTTAGCATTGCAGCGGATTTTTCCCGCTCCAAGCGTCAAAATGGAGGGCTGAACCGCAGACAGGCGCTCGCGGCGCCCGCCGCCGCGCCGCTGGCCGCGCAGCCATCCGGCGCCACGCCCTCGCTTGAATTCCGTACCGTTTTGTGCGGGAATGGAAGTTCACCAAGGAGCGAATCTATGAAGCGGGGAATTCTGAAGATTTTATCGTTAAACATTTGCCTCGTGCTGCTCTGCGCCGGCGCTGCCGTCGCGCAGCCCGGGGCCAAGCCGTTGCCTGCGCCCAAGTCGCAGGATGAGAAGATGCAGTGGTTCCGCCAGGCCAAGTTCGGCCTCTTCATCCACTGGGGGCTCTATGCCATCCCGGCCGGAGAATGGAAGGGCCAGCCCATCGCCGGCATCGGCGAGTGGATCATGAACCGCGCCAAGATTCCGGTGAAGGAATACGAACAACTCGCCGGCCAGTTCAACCCCACGAAGTTCAACGCGGAAGAATGGGTGAAAATGGCCGAGGACGCCGGCATGAAGTACATCGTGATCACCAGCAAGCATCACGACGGCTTCGCCATGTATGGCTCCCAGGCCAGCAAGTACAATATCGTGGACGCCACGCCGTTCAAGCGCGATCCGCTGAAGGAACTTTCCGCCGCGTGCGCGCGCCACAACATCAAGTTCGGCTTCTACTACTCGCAATCGCAGGACTGGCACGAGCCGGCCGGCATGGGCAACACGTGGGACTTCGGCCCCGACGCTCAGAAAGACTCGATTTACGATTCGTATCTGCGCGGCAAGGCCGAGCCCCAGGTGAAGGAACTGCTCTCCGGCTACGGTCCCGTGGCCCTGATCTGGTTCGATACGGCGCGCATGATGACCGGCGATCGCGGCCCCCGCTTCATCGACATCATGCACTCCATGCAACCTGCCGCCCTGATCGATGGCCGCCTCGGCGTCAAAGGCGACTACGTCTCCACCGGCGACAACCAGATTCCCAACCAGGTGCTCAAGGAAGATTGGGAAGTTCCTGCCACGCTCAACCATACCTGGGGCTTCAAGAAGGATGACACCGACTGGAAGACCACTGAGGACCTCACCTTCAAATTGGTGGATATCGTCAGCAAGGGCGGCAACTATCTGCTGAACGTAGGCCCGACCTCCGAGGGCGTCATCCCACAAGCCAGCCAGGATAACCTGCGCGGCGTTGGCCGCTGGCTCAAGGTAAACGGCGAAGCCATCTACGGCGCCGGCCCCACCCCGTTCGGCCCGGAACTCGGTGAAGTCGACAACACCACGAAAGACAAGAAGGGTAACCCCGGTTTCAAGATCGCCAAGGACTGGCGCTGCACCACCAAGCCCGGCAAACTGTTCATTCACCTCTTCAAGTACCCAAACGGCGGGTTCGAACTGTCCAAGGTGGAGGGCAAGGTGAAGAAGGCGTACCTGCTGGCGGACGCCAAGCACGCGCTGAAGATGAAGCAGACGGGCGACAAGGTCAGCGTGACGCTGCCCGCCAAGGCGCCGGACGCGGTGGATTCCGTGCTGGTGTTGGAAACCGCGAAGTAACCAACCCACCGCGGGGCAGGCCATCGGCGCGATCGGCCTGCCCCGGTGGCGTTTGCCGAGGGGTAGCTGGTTTCTGTCGCGAAAATGGACGCCGATTTTGTATCAGGCGTGGCCATCCGAGAAGAGAAATCGCACGCTGTATTTGCGAAGTATGAGACTCGGCACCATTCTGGCGGCTGCCTTCGCCTTGGCATCGAAACTTGAACCGACGAGGATTCCGCGCACTTTCCCGCTCTCTTCTTCGGCGGCTACATCGCCCATATAGCTCAAGATCTGCGCGACCGCCCGCTGCCCAGCGGGTCCTGTCTTGCGCTCAATGACGACGGTCGTACCCGAAGCATCGCGGGTTGTAACGTCGATGAAGCCCGCGTCTACGGAACGCTCGGCGCCATCGTCGATGATCGTCCGGCCCGTCTCAAGCTGCTCGATCTCAATTCTCAGCGCAGCCTGCATGTCGCGCTCCAGGCCGATCCGCTGGCCAACCTCTTCCTCGACCGCTGCGACAAGGTCGGCGCGAACCTCCTGCGTCTCAGGCGTGTCCACTGCGTCGCCAACGGCATCTCGGAATTTCCGGTACCTCTCGACTGCATTGCGGTAGGATGCCAGATTGTTGTAGATATCGCCGTCGAAGGGAATCTTGCTCGGATTCGGGCGGTTATGCCGCTTGTCGTCGGTCGAGTAGCGTAGCGTATCGATGAGGCTTGCCATGCGGTCGCTGGCGTAGTGCTCATCAAGATTGCCGTGATGCTCTTCGACGCGGGCGGCCCGGTACATTTGAGCGTTGATCGTGCCCGCATCGTACTTCTGCAACTCCAGCCACCGGCGATAGCCTGCCTTAATCGGGATTCAGTCCCTGCTTTCGATCCATATTAACCCGAAATCGTGCCTACCTGGCGACAGGCACCGTGCGCTCGGATGCACAAGGCGGAGCCTGATGCCACCCTACCCGGCGACCAGGGTGGCGCCGCGGCGACGCAGGTGGGGGACGTGCGCGGCGACATCGGCGAAGAAGGCGCCTGGATCGTCCGGGGCCAGGAGGATTTCGGAATCGCGCCCGATGCGCACGGCGACGCGCTTGCCCAGCACCGGTCCGAGGGAACTCTCTCCGACGAAGGTGATGGCGGTGTAGGGGATGGCCCATCGGGTGAGCCCGGCGCGCACGCGCAATGAATCCGGCGCCGTGACATATTCCTGGGGGAGGGCGACCAGCAACAGGACCAGCAGCACCGGGCCGCCGATCCAGCGATTACCACCTGCCGCCAGGACTCCGACCACGTACAGGATGGCGGCGAACAGCCACACTTCGACCTTTGATCTGTGCTTCATATGTTTGAAAGGGGAGGGCGGGGGAGAACCCCGCCCGATTCTACGCGTTGCGTTTGCTCTTGAGCTCGTTCAACAGGCGATCGATCTCTTCCTGCTTCTCCATCGCCGCGAACTTCGCGTTGACGTCATCGCCGACCAGCTCCGCGTGTGCCTGCGCGGTGGCTTCGTGACGGCGCACCTTGCTCTTCATGCGGTCGAAGGCCGCCGCATTTGCATTGTCACCGATGGCGCTACTTGCCTCCGTGGCCTTACCGAGGGCGCGGGCACGGCGGTGTTGGGCGATCAGCATGTCGCTCTTCGATTCCGCCTCCGCCATTTTCTGCTGCAAGCGGAGGAGCGCCGACTTCAGGTTGTCCACCTGCGCCTTCTGATCCTCCACCTGCTGCCGGAAACTGGCGGCGGTGGTTTTGTAGCTCATGCTGCGCTCCACGGCGGCGCGCGCCAGAGCCTCATCTTTCTTGTCGACGGCGAGTCCCGCGCGGTGCATCCACTGCCGCTCGTTCTCCTCCGCTTCCTGCAGTTTCTTCTCCAGGACATGCTGGTCGGCGATCGAAATCGCCACTTGGGTTTTGACTTGCATCAACTGATTCCGCATATCGAGAATCACCTGCTTGATCATTTTTTCCGGGTCTTCCGCCTGATCCACAAGATCGTTCAGATTGGCCCGTACCAGTGTTGCTACCCGTTCCAAAAGTGCCATTGTCTTGCTCCTTGTTCCTTACTGCGTCCCGCCTGAGTTCTTCGCCTTGTCGTCCGCTTTGGGTGCTTTGTCGGCGATCGTCCGCACCTTGGCGAACAGCTCATTGAACGGCATGCCGGAGAGGGTTTCGAACAGGGCGGGGACCTGCGCCGCCATCTCCGTGATGTCGCCCGTAATTTTGTGCATACCCGCGGTTGGGCCGTTGCCGGTGGACACGATGGTGATCTTGTCGACGTTGGCCAGGGGCGCGGCCAGGGCGCGGACAATCTCCGGCAGACCGGAGATCAACTTGTCGAGGATGGCCGCCTGGTTGAACTGCTGGTAGGCTTCGGCTTTGACGTTCATCGCCTTGGCTTCGGCTTCGCCCTTCTTGAAGATGATCTCGGCTTCCGCCTCGCCCTGCGCGCGGATGCTGGCGGCGCGGCCGTCGGCTTCCATGAT
>JADGNT010000771.1 GCA_017883345.1 Candidatus Solibacter sp.
CCCTCTGGGTCTGGTCGCTCTACGGATGGTGGATAGGGCGGACTATTTGCGCCGCACTACCCAGAGGGTACCCCGCCTGCCCCACCACGGGAATCTGCATTCTCGATATCGTGGTGTCCTGCTGCTGGTCCGCGTCGTCGGTTTCTTCCAGATTCATGTGAGCGTAGTACGTGGCGTATCCACAGGCGGCCAGCACCGCGAGAGTGAACCCCAGCCAGCGGACCGCCTGTCCGTTCCATGCACGGTCGCCGGAGACCGATGCAGCGGTCGCCCGGACCACCCCGTAGGCGGCCGCGAGCCCAAGGACTAACTTGACCGACCAGGGCAGCAGGTCGAGGTGGCTCTGGCCGCCCACCTGGCTCCAGAGCACAAAAACTGCCATCAATGCAATCAGAAACTGCGTCGAATACGCGAGGCGGAGTATGGGCATTAGGTCGTGCCGATCCTTCATCTTACGTTATCCTGAAAGATAAGAACACTCATGGCTCACAGCAACTCGGGAGTGATCCGCTCCTGGAATAATTTCCTCAACGCATTTCGTCTGGCGATGGATTCCATCCGCGCGCAAAAGCTGCGCAGTTTCCTCACCCTCCTGGGCGTCATCATCGGCGTGGCCAGCGTAATCATGGTGGGCGCGGCCATTGAAGGCCTCAGCGTTTACGCCGAACAGAGTACCGCCAAAGCCTTCGGGTCGGAGTCTTTCCTGGTGGCGCAGATCGCCGCTACGGGCCGTCTGAGCCGCCGCGAGTACTTCGACAAGATCAAGCGCAACAAGCCCATCCGCACCGATGACGCCCGCTTCGTCGAAGCCCTGGTGGGCGATCGCGTGCTCTTCAGCCCGTACCGCCAGCACATCTCCGATGTGAAGCGCGAGAACATGATCTGCGAGGACAGCTCGATACTGGGCTCTGCCGCGGCCATGGCGGACATTCGCGATATCGGCGTAGTGGATGGCCGCTTCTTCACCGATCAGGAAGACCATTCACGCGCCTTCGTAGCCGTGATTGGCGATACCGTGCGCACCACGCTCTTCCCCGGCGATGCCTCGCCGCTCAACCGGCCGGTCCGCATCGAAGGCATCGAATTCACCGTCATCGGTGTGCAGGAGCGCCTCGGTTCCGCCTTCGGCCGCGACCTGGACAACTCGGTCTATATCCCGGCCAGCGCCTTCAATCGCATGTACGGCCCGGGCAACGGCTTCGCTCTCTTTGGCCGTCCCCGGCCGGGCAGCGGCCTGGACCTGGAGGGCGCCCTGGATGAGACCCGCGTCGTGCTGCGCACCCGCTTTCACGCACGTCCCGGCGAGCCCGACAATTTCGACACGCTCACGCCGGACGCCATCCGCGGCTTCATCGATCAAATTCTGGGCATGATTGCCGCCGTGGTGGTGCCGGTCACCTGCATTTCGCTGGTGGTGGGCGGCATCGTGATCATGAATATCATGCTGGTGAGCGTCACCGAGCGGACGCGCGAAATCGGCATCCGCAAAGCCGTGGGCGCGCGGCATGGCGATATCATGACGCAAATCCTGATCGAGGCGGTCGTGCTGGCCAGCGTGGGGGGCGCCATTGGGGTCGCCACCGGTGCAGTGGTGACGGCGGCGCTCGGCAAGGTCTTCGAACTCTCGCTGCACATCACGGCGGGCTACGTGGCGCTCTCGCTTGCGGTCTCCAGCGTGACGGGCGTGGTCTCCGGGTGGTATCCGGCCTCGCGCGCGGCAAAACTCGATCCGGTGGTGGCCCTGCGTGCGGAGTAGTTCGTGAACATCAGCGCAACCCAAAACGTGAAGCTGGCCATCCAGGCGGTGGGCGAGCACCGCTTCCGCTCGCTGCTTACGGTGCTCGGCATCGTGATCGGCATCACCACCGTGGTCACGGTGGCTTCGCTGCTCACCGGACTGCGCGCCGGCGTGGTCACCTTCTTTCAGGAACTCGGGCCCGACAATATCTTCGTCTACAAGACTTCCGGGGACCCCGGCCAGGAGCCGCCCAAGGAACGCAAGCGCCGGGCCATGAAACCCGAGTACGCCGAGTTCATCCGGCGCTGGTCCAGCTCGGTGGAGGATGTCGGGTTGCAACTCTACATTCCGCCCGTGGTGGATGGCAAGCCGATCACCGCGCGGGTGCCGGGCTTCGAATCGGAGAACATCAACGTGGCGGGACAATCGCCGAACATGGGCGACATCTCGCCGCGCGATTTTGCCGCCGGCCGGTATTTCACAGCGGAGGAGGATCAGCGCACCGCGCACCTCGCCGTGATCGGCTCCAACGTGGCGGATTCGCTGTTCCCCGGCGGCACGGCGGTCGGCGGCACCATGATGATGGACGGCGCCGAGTACACCGTCATCGGCGTCTATGACAAGGCGAAAGGCGGATTCTTCGGCGAAAACGGCCAGGACAACGCCATCGTCATCCCCCTGCGCACCGCCGAGAGCCGCTACCCCCAGGTGGACCGCTTCATGATCACGGCCAAGGCGAAGAGCGGTAAACGGGAGGAGGCTTTCGCCGAGGTGCAGGGCATCATGCGCCGCATCCGCCGCCTGGCGACCGGCGCGAAGGACGATTTCGCCATCTCGACGCCCGACCAGATCATCCAGCAGTTCGACCGCATTACCAGCCTGATCGGCCTGGTGGCCATCGCCATCTCCGCGCTCGGCCTGCTGGTGGGCGGCATCGGCGTGATGAACATCATGCTGGTGAGCGTCACCGAGCGCACGCGCGAGATCGGCGTTCGGAAAGCCCTGGGGGCCCGCCGCCGCGACATCGTCGGCCAGTTCCTGGTGGAAGCCATGACCCTGACCGGCGCCGGCGGCATGCTGGGAATTGTGATCGCCGTGCTGATCACCATGCTAGTGGGCGCGCTGGTGCCCTCGCTGCCTTCGAAGGTCCCGTCATGGGCGCTCGTCACCGGTTTCAGCGTGTCGGTGATCATCGGCGTCTTCTTCGGCGTATGGCCCGCCATGAAAGCCGCGCAACTGGACCCGGTCGAGGCGCTGCGGTACGAATAATGGCACTGCTTGGAAGTTGCACCGGCCTCACCAAATCCTACGGCTCCCGCCTGCTGTTTGAGAACATCGCGCTGGG
>JADGNT010000772.1 GCA_017883345.1 Candidatus Solibacter sp.
ATATTTTGTGGGGTAAGGAGGGCTTCCGGGATGTTGCACCCCAAGCAAGCGCGATACCAGGCTGCGCTACAGCCCGATCCTCAAAAACAACGTTTTTATTGTAGCACAAGGGGTTTCGGCGGCGGCTCGGCGATTCGCCATAGATCCCCTTAACAGGGCATCCGAAGGCCCTTTCGTTACCAAAGCGTTACCAGGCTTCTATAAACTTGCTGAAAACACACGACAAACTTGCCGGGTACAGCGGGTACGGGCAGGACGGGCAGGATTTGATCATCATGTTGCTTGACAACTGGGCAGATTCGTATTGCTGGGATGTTCAGCTCCCTGAGTCCCAAGGGGACGGCGAGGCCGTCGCATCAGACATCCCGCGACCGCGGCCGGCGGCCTCTGACTTCCAAACCCGAACCTTTGGCGCTTGGCGCTGGCGCCCTGCTCGCTCCGTTGGTGTCTCGGTACCACTGGCCAATTCCTCGGCGGCCTGTTGCTCGAGGGCGCGCAGTTCGGCCAGCAGACCGGTGTCTACCTTGTAGACCGGGGTATCGGCTTCCTTGCCCTTTTAGTCCTTGCGGAACAGTCCGGTGGACCCACCCGGTACGTCGGGGTTCGATCCCGCCCTTGGCCGATTGTGGATTTGGTGAGGTCGTTGTGAGCGCCAACTTCCGTCAACAACCCTAATGCTCGCTTTTGGCATCTGGTCCTTCCTTGGATGTATCGCTACTCTGACGGTGGGAGCCGTGGGAACCCGCAAAGCCCCTTTCAGCGCCACTTTGGAGCTTGGTGGGACGGAGGCCCATTGCTCCTGTACAGAAGTGCTCCTGCACAGAAGTAGATTCTGCCCCCAGAATCTGATAGCATCCCCGGTTGGGTGGCAGGTAACACGGGATGACGAGGTTTCCTCCGAACCTCTCTGAAAGTGGCGCACCTGTCACCCCTTCATCATGCTGGCCCTGGCTGAGGCCGGACGGCGGCGCGTTGCCCTGAAAATGCTCGCGCCGGCGATTTCGATCCGCCCCTGGTCTCTACTTCTAACCTAAACAGTTTCAGCGATTTGCGGTCACCCGGCTCTGCCATTGGACCTCCGACAACTGCCTCTGTGGACTCCAAATGGAGTCCAAACCCGGCGCGGTTGCATTCCCTACTCTTCACGTGCTGCCGGCTCCGCTGGCTGAGCCTTGGGAAGTAGAGAATAGCTTTCCAATCGTACTGTCAGCCCGGCACCCGTCAGCAGAATCTTGTACTTCTTGATAAAACGCTCGCAAAGGGTTAGGCACTCAGTCAGATGGGTGTCAGATCGTTGAAAGTTGGAATGGGCTTCTGGAGCCCGCGCTGATCGTAGTGCGCGGTTCCAGACTCGAAACCTGTCAGCGTCAGTTTCGATCCGCTGCCAGCCGGGTTCGGCGGGGGGTGCGGCACCGGGAAGAAGCCGCCGCCGAGGTCGCGCGCCCGCGCCTGAAGGTCGATCAAGTTGCGGTCTGCTCCTCATCCAGTTCCGCGCCTTCTTCTCCAGCTCCCAAGCTCCGCCGTAGTAAAGATCGCGGCCAGCGTCATCGCCGCCGGCGAGGCGCCGATCACCTTGCGCTCCTCGACGCGGGTCTTCCACTGGCCTAACTCCTCGGCGGCCTGGCGCTCGTGGCCGCGCAGCTCGGCAAGTAAACCGGTATCGACCTTGTACACCACCGTGTCCGCGACTTTGCCCTTGTAGTCTTTACAGAGGAGGCCGGTAGTCCCGCCCGGCACGTCGGCGAAGTCCGGGGAGGCGGCGCGCTCGTCGATCACCCGGCGCATCTTGTCCCAGCGGTTTTGCAGCGCCTGAACGCGCGCGTTGCGGCTGCTGATTTCCAGCGCAATTGTGCCTGCGGAAAGGGTCTCCTGGAGCTCGCGGATTCGCGAGCAAACCACGGCACGACCGTCGCATTCGGTCTCGAACTGATGTGCAGGTCCGTACATCGGGCGATTTTCCGCGACGCTGAACGGCGAATCAGAATTTCGAGCTTACCGGTGGAGAGCTTCCCAGGTTGTTGACCAGGCTCACGCTGACCGAGTCGATGCCCGCCGCATTCCCCTGAATCGTGAAGGGCATCACCAGCATGAACTGGCTCCCGAACAGGCTGGATGTCGCACTCTGATACCAACTGGCGGCCAGGTCAGTCAGCGCAATGGTCAGTTGCGTGGTTTGCAGGTTGCTCCCCGCCGAGGGCGTGAGCTGGATCACGGCCTGCGTGAGTTGGCGCGGCGTCGAGTAAGCGGTAATATGCAGCTCGAATCCTCCCGCGGTGTGCACCACTTGCAGCGTGCGCGTGACCGGAGGTGCGCGTAGCACGTGCAGCGTGCGCGAAGATGTTGCCGTCACCTCACCTTTGGCCGATTGCAGAGAAAGATTCAGCGTGATCGTGCCTGCCACCGTCCCGGTCTGCAGTGCCATCTGGCTGGTTGAAAAGACCGCCGTCGTGCTACCGGCAGGAATCGTAAAATTCACGGTTCGTCCGCCGGTAGCGAACTGGACGGACGCGTCATCGATCGCTACCTCCGCATCGGCAGTGAAGGCCATCACGATCTGGCCTGTGAGCTGCACCGGGTAGGGCGTCGCCAGCGATACGCTAAACGCCGGCTGGTCGGCGGCATTCGCTGGGTCCGGCAGGCCGTCCATGCTCACCGAGGGCAGCGGGGGCAGACTCACCGCCAACGTATAATCCCGGGTAGCCGATCCGCCGCTCGCGTCCGCTACCTGCAGCGTGAAAGCGAAGGTGCCGTTCGCAGTCGGCGTCCCGGCAATCGCATTGCTTGCCGGATCGAGCGCCAGCCCTGGCGGCAGCGACCCCGTCTTTATGGTCCAGACGTAGGGCGGTACGCCGCCGGTCACGCTCAGGCTGCGCGCGTACGACGAGCCGACGGTTGCGTCTGCCAGTGGGGATGCCGTCGTGATCGTCAGGTTGGATGTCACTGCGAGCGTGAACTGCTTGGATGCCGTGACGGAGTTGTTGTCCACGACCTGCGCGGCAAACGTAAAGCTTCCTAACAGCGTGGGCACGCCCGAGATGGTGGCCGTGCCGGCGTCGAAGGAAAG
>JADGNT010000086.1 GCA_017883345.1 Candidatus Solibacter sp.
TTGCCGCTGGCCTCCGGCAACGCGGACCGCGCGGTGGCCCTCGCCGGAATGCTCTCCATCCTCTCCGGCCTCTTGTTCGTTCTCGCCGGGATGGCCAGGCTCGGCTTCGTCACCGATTTGCTTTCGAAGCCCATCCGGTACGGCTATCTGAACGGCATTGCGCTCACCGTGCTGGCCGGCCAGTTGCCTAAGTAACCCCGCAATAATAAATACACGATTCTGGGCGCCACTCAAGCAATGGGATGCGCCATCTCCGCATTGATTCGTGGGATCCACATCATTGCCAGCATCCCGTAGACACTCTTGTTTGATCTTCCTTTAGCGACTGGACGAAGCACCTTCTATTCTGCTATAGTTCCGCTTGTATACACGTCGAAAGGCGGAACTTTAGCATTATGAGAACTCCCTCCTTCCTCTCCGATCATTTGCGCCAGTTCCTGCGCCTGCAGAAAATCGCCACCCTGCCCGAGTTGAAACAAGCCCTGGGAACCACCGTCGACATCACGGTGTTTCGCAAGTTGAAGGAACTTTCCTATCGCTCCAGCTACTCCCACCGCGGCCGCTACTACACCCTCGACGAGATCCCACAGTTTGATCCCCAGGGCCTTTGGTCCTTTCACGAGGTGTGCTTCTCTCGTTGGGGTAACCTGGTCACGACCCTGGAAACCCTCGTCAGCACCGCTCCTCAGGGCTACTTCGCCCATGAATTGCAGCAACTCCTGCACGTCGCAGTGAAGGATGCACTGCTGCAGTTGGTCGAGCAGCGTCGCGTGGCCCGCCAACAGGTCTCCGGATTGTTTCTGTACGGTTCCCCAGATGCGGCGGTGCGCAGGCGCCAATGGCTGGCACGTCAGGCTCTCTCGGACATTCCAGGGAGCGCTTCCGCCGAGGTCTCCCCGGAGGAGTTAAAGGCATCCCTGGTCCTGTTCTCCAGCCTGCTGGACGAGCGCCAGCGCCGTTTGTATGCCGGCCTGGAATCGCTGAAGTTAGGCCGTGGGGGTGATCAGCGACTGGCCGAATTGCTCCAACTGGATCCAGGCACCGTGGCCCGCGGACGAAAGCAACTCCTGGCACAGGAAGTGGAGTGGGAGCGGGTACGCAAACCTGGCGCGGGCCGTAAGCCCGTGGAAAAAAAACGCCCCAGGTAATCTCTCAAATCGAGAGGCTGTTGGAACACCACACGGCCGGCGATCCGATGAGCAGCTTGAAGTGGACCCACCAGACCACGGCCAAGATCGCTGAGCAATTACGTCGGCTGGACATCCGGGTTGGCGCCCGTACCGTCGCCCGCCTGCTCGACAAGTTGGATTTCTCGCTCCGGCTGAACTGCAAAAAGATCGCCGCCGGGGACCGTTCGTCACGCGACCAACAGTTCCGACAGATTACCCGACTGCGACGTCGCTTCTGCCGTCACGGCAATCCCATCATCAGTGTCGATGCCAAGAAGCGGGAACTGGTGGGCAACTTCAAGAATCCCGGCCGCAAGTGGGAGCGCGTCCCCACCCCAGTCAACGACCACGACTTTCGCTCCCTCGCCACCGGCATCGCCCTCCCCTTCGGCATTTATGATCCGCAAGCCAACCGCGGTTCGGTGTTCGTCGGCGTCAGCCACGAAACCTCCGCCTTCGCCGTCACTTCCATCTCCCGCTGGTGGGCCCGGGAAGGGCGCTTGCGCTACCCAAACGCCCAACACCTGCTGATCCTGGCTGACACCGGCGGCAGCAATTCGGCCACCCGTGGTGCTTGGAAAGACCAACTCCAGCAGCACCTCTGTGATCGACTGGGTCTCACCGTCACCGTGGCCCACTACCCCACCGGCGCCTCCAAGTACAACCCGATTGAACGCCGCCTGTTCAGCCAAATCACCAAGAACTGGGCCGCTGAGCCTCTCACCGACTATGACAAGATCCTCAGCCTGATCCGCGGGACCACCACCACTACGGGGCTCAAAGTCCGCGCCTACTTGGACACGAAGGAGTATCCGCTCAAAGTCAAACCGTCCGCCCAAAGGTTACGGGAACTTCGAATCACCCGTCACACGACCCTCCCAAAGTGGAACTACACCATCGCTCCTTCAAATGGGAAATAATTCTTGCGCGGTTCCTTAGTACATCACTTCGGAAGGTCACCAACGTATCCTGGCGCAACCGCTCCCTCAGAAGCCGTGAAAAAATCGGCGCACGGCAAGCTAAAGCATGCCCCACCACTTGCAACTCGTTTGCCTGCAATGGTGGGGCATGCTTTAGCTTGCCAACGCCCGCTTGCGGGCGCATTTTTTCTCAGCTTCTCAGGGAGCGGTTGCTAAGCCATGGCCACCATGATCACCCTCACCATCGACGGCCGGCATGTCAGCGTACCGCCGGGAACCTCTGTGCTCGACGCCGCCAGGTGGCTCGGCATACGCATCCCCACGATGTGCCACGTGCCGGGCATCGAGCCCGCGGCGTCCTGCTTCATTTGCGCGGTGCAGATTGCAGGCCGGCGCACGCTTTCGCCATCCTGCGGCATGCCGGTGGCGGAGGGCATGGTAGTGGCCACGGACAGCGAGGACGTACGCACCGCGCGCCGGATGGCGCTGGAACTGTTGCTGAGCGACCACGCCGGCGAGTGCGTGGCGCCTTGCGCGGCCAAGTGCCCGGCGGGTCTCGATATCCCGGGGTTCGTCCATGCCATCGCAACCCAGGGCATCGCCACCGGGGACACGCGCCACGCCATGCAGGTAATTGGCGATCGCCTCGCGCTGCCCGGCTCGCTGGGGCGCATTTGCCCGCGCCTCTGCGAACAGGCGTGCCGCCGCTGCGACCTCGACCAGGGCCTGGCCATCGGCGCGCTGCACCGCTATGCGGCCGATCGGGACCGCGCATCCGCCGCGCCGTACCTGCCGCCGCGCGCGCCCGCTACCGGGAGGGCGGTGGCCATCGTGGGCGCCGGTCCCGCGGGCCTGGCCGCGGCCTGGTATCTGCTCCGGAAAGGGCACGCGTGCACGCTGTTCGACGCGCATCCGCAGCCCGGCGGCATGCTGCGTTACGGAATCCCCGCCTACCGCCTGCCCAAGGACGCGCTGGATGCGGAGATACAGGCCATCCGCACCCTCGGCGCCCGGTTCCGTATGGGCGCGCGGTGGGGCGAGGAGTTCACACTTGCCGAACTCCGCGGCGTGTACGGTGCGGTGTTCGTGGCCATCGGCGCACAGCGCGCGCAGGGACTGCGTTGCCCGGGCGAGGAGAACGCGCTGGCCGGCGTCGAGTTTCTGAAGCAGGTCGCCCATGGCGATCCGCCGCCGCTGGGCAGCGACGTTCTGGTGCTCGGTGGCGGCAACACCGCCGTGGATTGCGCCCGCTCCGCGGTCCGCCTGGGCGCGCGCAACGTGCGCATCCTCTACCGCCGCAGCCGCCAGGAGATGCCCTGTTTGATGGCGGAGGTCGAGGCCGCCGAAGCCGAAGGCGTGCACGTCGATCTCCTCGTGGCGCCCCTGCGCCTGCAACGCAATGCCCAAGGACCAATGCCACTTGCTGATCCCAACGCTGGGAATCCCGCGGATTTGGTGGGGCAGACCCCCCGGTCTGCGCGGGTCCCCCTGGACCCGCAGAGGCCGACGGCGGCGACGGCCGCAGGCGAGGGGGCGTCGGCCGCAGGCGAGGCGGCGCCGGCCGCGGGCCAGGCGGCCTGCCCCACCAATCTCGTGCTCACCTGCCAGCGCATGACGCTGGGCGAGCCGGATGCTTCGGGGCGGCGCCGGCCGGTTCCGGTGGAGGGCTCCGATTTCGCCATCGCTGGCTCCACCGTAATCGCCGCCATCGGACAATCCGTGGAGCGCGCTCTGGCCGAGCGCGAAGGCCTGCGCGTCACCGCCTGGGGCATCGCGGTCGAAGCCCAGACGCTGGCCACCAATCTGCCCGGTGTGTTCGCCGGCGGCGATGCGGTGCTGGGAGCGGATCTGGCGGTGCGCGCGGTGGCGGCGGGCAGAATCGCCGCGGCATCCATCCACCAGTACTTGACCGGGCAGGCAGTCACCGGCGAACCTGCCATCGCCGGGATCGCCATGCAACCGGTAGACGACGCGGAACGGGCGGCCATCTTCCGCGCCATCGAGAGCGCCGCCCGCGTGCGCTCTCCTGAGATCCCCATGGAGCGGCGCCTGGCGAGTTTCGATGAGGTGGAGCACGCGCTGCCGCACGCCGACGCCGCGCGCGAAGCGCGCCGCTGCCTGAGCTGCGGCTGCCGCAAGGCGGACTGCTGCCTGGTCCGCTCCCTGGCCACCGAGTACGCCGTGGACGTGTATCGGTTCGCCGGCCAACGGCGCCGCTTCTCGCAGGATCTCTCCCACCCCGAAATCGTCTACGAGCCGGGCAAGTGCATCAGTTGCGACGCCTGCGTGCGCATCGCCGCGGCGGAGGGCGAAGAGCTTGGCCTGGCTATGGTCGGCCGCGGCTTCGACGTCGCCGTGGCCGTGCCCTTCGGCAGGCCGCTCTCCGAAGGCTTGCGCCACGCGGCCCAACGCTGCGCCGCGGCGTGCCCCACCGGAGCGCTGGCGCTGCGCACCGCCCGCTCCTGCGACGCCTGTGAGTTGGCGTGCGAGGGATAGACACGCCGCGCAGTGCCCCGCGGAAAACGCAAAGAGTACCGGGACGTGGCGTACCGCCGTGGTACCACCAGGACCACCAGGACCTACCCAGGTGCGCCGCGATCGTGTATGCTAGAGCACATGAAGTCGGACCGCGATTACTACGAAGTCCTGCAGATCAGCCGCAAGGCGGACGTCGAGACCGTTCATCGGGTTTATCGAATGATGGCGACCCGATTTCATCCGGATAATCCGAGAACCGGAAATACCGAGACGTTCCTCCTTCTCAAGCGCGCTTACCAGGTGCTCTCGGACCCGGCGCGGCGCGCCCAATACGACGGCACCCGCCTGATCGAGGAACAGGGGCCACTTCCGATATTCGAGCTGAAGGATTTTGTCGATGGCCTTACGGGGGAAGTGAACCGCCGCCTGGGCGTGCTGTCGCTTCTGTATAATCGACGCCGCGCCAGCCTGGACTCGCCGGGACTTTCCGTATTGGACCTGGAAAAACGCATGGGTTTTCCGCGAGAGCACCTGAACTTCACATTGTGGTACCTGAGGGCAAAAGGTTACGTGTGCCGGGTGGACAACTCCGATTATGGAATTACGGCGGAAGGCATCGATTTTATTGAATCCCACTCTTCCACCGACGAGCTGGTGAAACGACTGATTCATGCCGGACCCGGACCCAGCACGGGACCGGATTTGACGGCTGAGCGCGGTGTGAAGGAGTCGTCCCGGAGCCAAATAGAGGCCACCGGGGATACGCACCCCGCGCCGTTAACCTTGGCCAATTGAGCCCGGCCCCCTGCTTCCGGCACAGGACGATTCCCAGTGAGTTCGCGCTCGTTGGGGTGCCTATTCTTGCCGTACGATGGGCATCCGCCAGCCGGTGCCGAAGGCGCGTGACGTGACCTTCAAAACCGGCGCAGCCTGCTTCCTCTTGAACTCCGCGATGCGCACCAGGCGGAGCACGCGGCGCACCGTGTGCTCATCGTAGCCTTGCGCGACGATCTCCTCCGCGCTCCGGCACTGCTCGACGTGCAATTCCAGAATTTCGTCCAGCAGATCGTAGGGCGGCAGGCTGTCCTGGTCGGTCTGATCCGGCCGCAATTCGGCCGAAGGCGCCTTGGCGATGGTGGATTCCGGAATTGCCGGACCCCGCTGGTTGCGCCACCGCGCCACCCGGTACACCATCATCTTCGGCAGGTCCGCGATCACCGCCAACCCGCCGTTCATGTCGCCGTAGAGCGTGCAGTACCCCACCGACATCTCGCTCTTATTGCCCGTCGTCAGCAGCAGCGGCCCGAACTTGTTGGAGAGCGCCATCAGCAGATTGCCGCGGATGCGCGATTGGATGTTCTCCTCGGTCACGTCCGGATGCAATCCGGCGAAGGCGTCCGCCAGCACGCCATCGTACGTCTTCATGATGTCCGAAATCGGCAACAGCATGGTCCGGATGCCCAGGTTGTGCGCCAGTTCCACCGAATCGTCGACGCTTCCCTGGCTCGAATAACGCGAAGGCATCATGACACCCAGGACGTTTTCCGGTCCCATGGCATCGGCCGCAATCGCCGCCGTGAGCGCCGAATCGATGCCGCCGGAGAGTCCCAGCAGAACCTTGCGGAATCGCGTTTTGCGGGCATAATCCCGGACCCCGAGCACGAGCGCGTTCCAGATCTCGGCCTCGGGCAGAAAATCGTCGCTCGCGATCTCTCCCCTCCCGCCCAACAGATCCAGCGCCAGCACGTCCTCTTCGAAGCCTTTGGCGCGCGCAAAGAGCTTCCCCCGCGCATCGAAAACACTGCTGCGGCCATCGAAAATCAGGTCGTCGTTGGCCCCCACCTGGTTGACGATCGCCACCGGCAGACCGTACTTCCGCGCCATGTGCCCGAGCATCTTCTCGCGCAACATGTGCTTGCCCACCGTGAACGGCGATGCCGAGAGATTCACGATCGCCTGCGCCCCCGCTTTGGCCAGCGCCTCGATCGGGTCCTGGTGATAGCGCCGCCGCTGCCAGAAATCGCGGTCGTTCCAAATGTCTTCGCAGATGCTGATGCCCAGGCGCACGCCGTTCAATTGCAGAATCTGCGCCCCCTGAAAAGGCTCAAAGTAACGGTCTTCGTCGAAGACATCGTAGGTCGGCAAGAGCGATTTGTGAAAGGCCTGCCCCACCGCGCCAGAGCGCAGCAGCACCGCGCTGTTATACAAGGGGCGCCCCACGTCCGACGGATTCGGCGTTGCCACGCCCACCAGCAACGGCGGGGCGTCCTGCAGTTCGCTGGCAATGTGCGACAGTTTCTCGCCGGCGCGGCGCACGAAGCCCTGGTTCATCAACAGATCCCGCGGAAGATAGCCCATCAGCGCCAACTCGGACGTGACCATAAGGTCCGCGCCTTGAGCCCGTGCCGCCCGGGCCGCCCGGACGATCAGCGAGGAGTTGCCATCCAAGTCGCCCGCGGTTGGGTTGATCTGAAGAAGCGCTAAACGCATAGAATTCAGAGCCGGATTCTCACCAAAGTTGAGGGCTTTGCCCTAGTGTAACAACAAGTTCCACTTCTTGCGTTCGTGAAACTCTCCAAGCGGGCCCGCCGGTTGGCGCGCCGGTTCGAGACACCGGCCATCCTAATGGTCCCGCGGCCAAGATCCACGAAGTTCCGCGTGGGGAGTTCGAGGCGGTCGTCAAGGCGCAGCCGCCATTGCGGAGGAAGTGACAGTGCGCGCCGCGCGGCGCCCGCAGCCGCATACGGTTGCTCGTTATCTTTGGTCAACCCCACTTCCTTATCCCTTTGCGTCTTGTCCCGCGCCGGTGCTTTCAGGCAAGATCAAGGTGGCCCAAAATGCCCGTCCACAACTTCATGATCGAGGACCTGCTCGGCGCGTTGAAATCCGTAGCGCTTTTCCCGCTTTTCCTGCTGGTTCCCGGCTACGTGGCTGCCTGGCTCCTGGACCTTTTCGATTTCCGCCGCCGCACCATGGCCTTTCGGCTCTCTCTCGCCATCCCCCTCTCCATCTCGATCTGTCCCATCCTCACCTATCTGGGCTTCCGCTTCGCTTCCGCGGCCGCCGTGTGGGCGGGCTACGCCGCCGCCGTGGTTGTATTCGTTCTCCTGGCACTGATGGACCGCCGCCGTTGGCGTCTCTCCCTCGCGCGGCAATCCTACGCCATTGCCGGCATTCTCGCCGTCTGGCTCGCCGTCTGCCTTTTCTCCCTGGTCGATCTCCAGATCGGCGACCGTCTCTATTACCCCACCAGCGCCCTTGACTACTCGGTGCGTACCGCCTTCGTCAGTTCCATCGGCACCACGGGAGTCCCGCCCCAGAACCCGTTCTTCCAGCCCGGACACCCGGTCACGCTTCGCTACCACTACTTCTGGCTGATGATGTGCAGCTTGGCCAAGCAGGCCGGCGGCAGCGCCATCAGCCCGCGCCAGGCGCTGATCGGTGGCACTTTCTGGGCCGGCGTTGGACTCATGTCCCTGCTTGCCATCTACCTCCGCATCTTCATGGCGCGGACGGGAGAGGCCTTCCGGCGCCACACCTTCACCGGCATTCTGCTGCTCGCCATCACCGGCCTGGATATCGTCCCCAGTCTCTTTCTTCTCTTTCTGTACGCCCGCGGGACGATGAGCTTCGTGCTGCCCAGCGTGGAGTGGTGGAACGAGCACGTCGATTGGTTTGTCTATAGTTCCCTGTGGGCGCCGCACGCGCTCACCGCGACCATCGCCTGCTTCACCGCCTTCCTGTTGCTCTGGAACGCCCCCACCTGGCGGCGCTACACGCTACCCGCGGCGCTCGCGCTCGCCACTTCCGCCGGCACGTCCGTCTATGTGGCGTTCGTCTTCGCGATATTCCTGGCCGTCTGGACCTTGGTTACTCTCTCGAAGAAGTGGTACCGCGAGACCGCCGTGCTCTGTGCCGCCGGCGTCCTGTCGCTTTTGCTGGCCCTCCCCTATCTGCACGATCTATCCGGCCCCGGCGCGGGCGGTCCGCTCTTTGAGTTCACCGTGCGCCAGTTTTCGCTGGCCGCCCTCGTGCCCACCGGGCGGGCGCTTTCTCAGACCTGGCGGCGCATTCTGGTGAACGGTACGCTGCTGCCCCTGAACTACCTGTTGGAGTTCGGTCTGTTCTTCCTGATCGCGCACTACAAGTGGCGCCAGCATCGCGCCGCCGGCCGGCCCCTCTCGCGCCAGGACCTGGCCTTCACCGTCATGCTCGCCACCAGCGCCCTGGTCTGCACTTTCCTGCGCTCCACCGCCGGGTGTAACGACCTCGGCTGGCGCGGATTCCTCGTCGCCGAGTTTGTCCTCCTCCTTTGGGCCGCCGACCTGTTCGCCAATCGCTCCCGGCTCGACTTCCTCACCGCGCACCAGAAGCAACTGCTGGTGGTCTTCTTCGGCCTGGGATTTGCCGGTACCGTATACGACCTCGCCATTGAGCGCCTCTACCCCGTACTCGCCGACCGCGGCGTGGTGCCGCCCCTCGATTGGATGTCCCCCGACCGCAATTTCGGCAAGCGCACCTATGCCGAGCGCTCCGCGTACCAGTGGCTGCACACCGTGACAGTTGCCACCGCGGCGGTCCAATCCAATCCCAAAGTGGTCTTCCAGGATACCGTCGGCATGATCTACGGCGACCGCCACAGCATCGCCGCCGACACCTCCTGCAATACGGGCTTTGGCGGCGACCCGGCGCAGTGTCCGCCCGTTCTCTCCCGAGTGCTGGCTGCCTTCCCCGAAGATGCCCGGTCCGCCCCGGCCAGCTTCCAGGATATCTGCCGTTCGCTGCCCATCGATACCCTGGTCGCCAAAGATACCGACCCCGTCTGGGGCAACCTGACATCCTGGGTCTGGACTGAGCGGCCCGCCTACTCCAACGCGTACATGCGTCTCTTCCGCTGTCCATCGCCCGATCGTACGCTCACCGGTGCCCGCTAACGCGCCACCTGTACGCCGTCTACCGGTACAGTTTGGGATGCTCCTGCCGCATTTCCTCGGCCTGTGCCTGCGCGCTCTTGATTTGGATCAGCCGGCCCATGCCGATTCCCGGGCAATAGCCGGCCGTTTTCGCCCAGGCTCGCGGGCTGTTCACCAACTCGGGCCAGAATGGGAAAATCCGGCACTGGGCCGGCTTCGCCGGATGGATCCCGCAGCCGCCATCGTGCAGGAAGTGACAGTGTGCGCGGCGCGGCACCCGCAGCCGCATACGGTTGCGCGTCCGGTACACATACTTACGCTCGAATGCGGCCACACTCATCCCCACGAACTTGGCCGCACGCACCAGATCCGCCTCCGACAGGTAGACAAAGCCCTGCTGCCGGCAACATTCCGTACATCCCGGCTGGCACTCAAACCGCATTCGTGGCGCCACCGTATTATTATGGTCTGTAACGCGAGTGCTTTTGTGGTATAGTTCCTGCTGTCTATTGGGGAGGGTGCGTATGTCCTGTGTCAGTGACATTGTTCATCAACGTGAGCTATTCAGCGTCGAAGAGCATCAATCCGTAGCGGAAGTAGCCCGGAAAATGACGGATCTCCACGTCGGAGCCATCCTGGTCTTTAACGGGACCCAATTGCGCGGCGTTTTCAGCGAGCGCGATCTCATGAAGCGCGTGGTGGTGGAGCGCTGCGATGCCGATCGCACGCCGGTAGGCCTGGTCATGAGCACCGAGGTAGCCACGATTGACGAATCGGCCAGCCTGGAAGAAGCCATGGAATCCATGCAGTCCCACAATTGCCGCCACCTGCCGGTGACACGCGACGGTCAGGTGGTGGCCTTTCTCTCCATGCGCGACCTGATGAATTTCGAGCTGGCTCAAAAAACAGAAGAAATCGACCACATGCGCGCCTACATCAGTAACGCGTGACTACTGGAATCATCGTCTTCGCCCACGGCTCCCGCATCGAACCGGCCAACCAGGCCGTCCGCTCGGCAGCCGCCGACTTGGCACGCGCGGGCGATTACCCCATCGTCGAAGCCGCCTTCCTGGAACTCGGCCGTCCCGGTCTGGAAGAGGCTGCCGATCGGCTCGTTGCTCGTGGTGTGGAGCGCATCGTGATCATCCCCTACTTCCTCACCCCGGGCCTCCATCTGGAGCGCGACCTGCCCCCCCTTATAGAGCGTATCTCCAAGAAAAACAAAAACATACAGATACTCGTCACGGCGTCGCTGGATGGCCACCCGGGAGTGGTGCAGATCCTGAC
>JADGNT010000087.1 GCA_017883345.1 Candidatus Solibacter sp.
TGGTTTTCAAGGTGAACGATCACCAGTACGTGATGATCTTCCCAGGCTGGAAGGGGCCGGAGCAACTCATCCTCGCGCACATTGCTTTCGAGACGGACAATGCTCCGCAGCTTCGCGACTACCTCGCCAGTAACGGCGTGAGGGTGCCGGAGACTGTGCCGAAAAGCCCCGATGGGAACTTCAGCTTCATGATCAAAGACCCCGACGGCCACGACGTGGAGTTCGTCCAATATCTGCCCGGTTCGCTGCACTCGCGCAATTTCGGGAAGTTTCTTCCGGCGACACGAGTGTCGGAGCGGATCATCCACGTGGGGACGACGGTGTCCGACCGCGCTGCGTACGATCACCTCTACCGCGATATTCTCGGATTCCGCGAGTTCTGGCACGGCGGCCCGACGGACGAGCAGATCAATTGGGTGGACATGCGGGTGCCCGATGGCACCGATTGGTACGAGTACATGCTGAACGTGAAGAACCCGAGCGCCCGCACGCTCGGCGTCATGAACCACATGGCTCTCGGGGTTCCGGACGTCCAGACCGGCTACAAGACAGTACAGAGCCGGGGCCTGACACCAGCCGAAGGTCCGAAGATCGGACGGGACGGCAAGTGGCAATTGAATCTTTACGACGCGAACCTGACGCGGACGGAACTGATGGAGCCAAAGCCGGTCCAGAAGCCGTGTTGCTCGCCGATGATCAACTGAGCGCCTTCAAGGAAATGGGAAGCCACATGAATCTCAAGACTACCCGGCGCCGTTTCGTCGGCGTAACCGCGCTCGCGGCGGCAGGGCCGCCAGCCTTCGGTGCCGAGGCGAGCGCCGGCCCTAAGTCGATCGACGCCTGGGGACACGTCTCGCTGCCGCGCTTCATGAGCGCCGAAGAGTACCTGGAACTGATGGATGCCAACGGTGTGGAGGCCGCGATTGTCGGCACTGCCGCGACCTGCCCGAACCTGACCGAGTTGTCGCGCACGGCTGTTCGCTACGGCAATCGCTTCCGGGTGATCGGGATGCCTTCGGGCCGGACTCCCCAGGAAAGAGCGGACTGCGTGAAGGCGCAGATGGACTGCGGATTCCAGGGCATCCGGCTCCAGACCACAGTGGCGGTCCGGGAGCCGGAGTTGCTCGACATCATTGGTAAGGCCGGCGGTACTCCCTACATCGAGGGCAACGAGGCATACCGGGTGGCCGCGGACACACTGGTCGGTTTCCTCGAGCGATATCCGGCGTGTGTTGTTTGTGGCACGCACTTCGCCGGTCCGACCGACCCGTCGATCCTTTCCAGGGACGCCGCTGTGGCACGCCTTTTCGGACACCCGCGGTTCCTGGTGATCTTCTCGCGCCAGGGGTACATGGACCCGGTTTCATTGAAGGCGTGGACGCGGGCGGTGGTCAAGGTCGCGGGGTGGGATAGGCTGCTTTACGGCAGCGAGTTCCCCGTCGCTCTGTGGCGCGATGAGACCTTGCGTTCGACCCAGACGTGGATCGACACCGCGGGCTTGGCACCGACCGCTGCCGAACGCAACAAATTCCTTCTGGAAAACGCGCGCCGCGTGTTCTTTTCCTCGCCCCGCCCGGCACGCCAAATCGATGCCATATGGAACCGCATGAATGAGAAGACCGACGCCCCGGTCTGGCTCTTCCAGAAACTCGGCGTCGATTTGCCCGAGGAGGCGCACCGCAAGATCCTCAAGGCCTACCTCGCCAAAGGCGGCGATGCGCGAGCCGGCAGCTATCGCGATTTCGTCACCAGGCTGGTGGTGGACATGGCGCAGAAACTCTAGCGGAAGCACGTTCACGCCAGCGCGCGCCGGCAGTATTCGAACGACTTCCTGAACTCCGCCACTCTATCTCCGCCGCGGTCGTGTTCGATGTGCGCGGGGATCTTCCAGCGATTCCTCTTCAGCAGTTGCAGGCATTCCCGGATGGGAGTGTCTCCTTCTCCGAATGGCATGCTGCCGCCCTGGCCCCTCTTGCGGTCTTTCAAGTGGATGGAGAGGATCCGGTCGTGGTGCTTCCGGATGAAAGACACGGCATCGTATCCGGCCGCTGTGAAATGGCCGAGATCGAGGTTCACGCCGATGGAGCGCGAGTAACCGAGCGCCCGCTCAAAGCTCTCCGGTCCCGCGAACTCGTTCGGGTCCATCACGTTGGTTCTGCCATGCATGCCGACCGGCATCTTGTGTTTCTCGATGAACGGCGCCATCCGCTTGGCCAGCGATACGGTGGCCGACGAAGTCACCATGCAGTGGGCCCCCAGTTCGCGGCCGATCTCGAGACCGCGCTCGATCTCGTGGTCCGCGAATGTCTCGCGGAACTGAAAGTCGTAGGAGTAAAGCCGTATGCCCTCCGTCCTGAACCTCCTGGCGATCCCATGAAAGTAGCTGGCCGGCGTCTCGTCGCGCCACCGGGACAGTTCGGCATCCTTTCCGCTAGCGGCGCGCGGCTCCACGTGTCCTTGCCACAACTCACATTCGCCGATGCCGATCTCCAGCATCGCGCGGATCGCGCCGTCCAGATCCCGGTCGCTGAAACTGTTGGTCTGCGCCCCGATCTGCACGTCGGCGATGACCGAATTCGGTGGGGTCGAAGCCACGAGTGGCACGGCCGCGGCCGCCGCCAGTCTGCTGAAATCTCGCCTCGAATACACGGGCTTCACCTCCTTGAGCCTGCCAACTTACCACGCGGCCCGCGCGCGCGCAATTCTCACCTCCGGCACCGTCGCCGGAGGTTCCGCTCCTGTGGTAATGTTTGGGTTCAGTGCGAACAGGAGCGCGGCTGCAGATGAATCACAGAGCCATGGGATCGACAGGACGCAGGACCTTCATCGGTGCGGCTTTCGCCGGACTGGGGATCACAGGCTTGAACGCCCGTCCACAAAAGCCCCAGGTGGGCGCCACGCCGATGCGTGAGTTCGGCAAGACGGGTGTGAAGCTGACCGTGGTCGGACAAGGCGGCGCGCGCCTGGCCCTGCTCCGCAACAAGGAGGCCGCACGCCCCCAGGTGCGGCACGCCTACGACCTGGGCCTGAATTACTTTGACTGCGCGCATGCCTACTGGGATGGCCATTCCGAAGAAGTCTACGGCGACGTTTTGTCGGACGTCCGCAAACAGGTCTTCATCACGACCAAGTCCACCAAACGGACACGCGTCGAGGCCGAGCAGGACCTGCACGCCTCGCTGAAAAGCTTGAAGAGCGACTACGTGGACCTCTGGCAGATGCACGGAATCCAGGACCAGAAGGACGTGGATCAGATCTTCGCTCCGGGCGGAGCCATCGAGGCGTTCGAAGGCGCGAAAAAGGCGGGAAAATGCCGCTTCTTCGGCTTCACCGGCCACCATGATCCGAACGCGCACGTGTCCATGCTGAAGGCTTACGACAAGTGGGATTCGATCCTCATGCCGCTCCACGCCGCCGACCCGGCCTATTTGAGCTTCGAGAAAATCACCCTACCCGTGGCCCGGGAGCGAGGCATTGGAGTGCAGGCCATGAAAGTCTTCGGCAACGCATTCCTGCTTCGGGTCCTGAATGCCGAAGAGTGCCTGAAGTATGCGTTGAGCCTGCCCATCCATTGCGCCGCCGTCGGCTGCAGCACCATCGGCCAATTGGACGACGACGTGCGCTTCGCTCAGAACTTCAAGCCGTACACCGCGGATCAGATGGAAGAGGTGCGCAATCGTGCGCTCACGGCCGGGCCCGGCGGCCTGCATGGCCCTGAACTGGAGTATTGGAAGATCGGCGGCGTGTGGAAATAGCCTGGTCGTGCCGAGCCGCCGATCCCTGAGTCTCAATTCGCCGAGAGGACACGATAGGAAGCGCGCGTCAACGGAACTTCGAAGACGGTGGCCGCGGGAGCGACCACTCCTCCCCGACCGCCCATGACGGCCTGCGGCCGGCCGGTCAGTTCCTCACCGGTCACAAGATCGTGAAGCCTGGTGATGCGACCGTCGGTTACAACGCGCGCGGTCACCGGATTGTCCTGGAAGGACTCGACGATGAACCTGTCGTTATCGTAAACGAACAGGCTCACCATACTCGGCGCGTCCAGGCGTACGTACATATCCTTCGCAATCACATTGCGGATGGAGGCCAACACGTTCTGCGGATACTGATACAGGTCGCCTTCATCCTGGGGAATGGTCAGGACGTAGAGCAAGCCTTTGGAGTACTTGGTAGAGAGCAGAACCGGCGTGCCCGACGTGCGGTTCGCCGAGGTAAAAGCGCTCACCACCTCCCATGAGTCATTGGTGGCGTACCGGATTTTGGGAAGGAGAATCGCTTCGTCCAGCCTGGCTCCCCGTCCGCCGCGCCCGGCGAACTCGCGCGTGGCCACTGTCTGTCCGGTGTATTCCAGCTCGACGATGTCCTCAATGCCTTTCCCCTGCAGCGCCTTCAGCAGACCCGACGTGATCACCACAGTGTTGCCTGCCACGAGTTGCTTTTTGATCTTGCTCACAATGGCCGGATCGAACCTGGCCTGCTCCGTCAGCAACACGGTCTTCGCGTCCGTGGGGAACTCCGGAACGATGTCCATGGGAATCCCGATCATCCCCAGGTAGCTGGGCAGATGGTCTTCGCCCGACGAGTGAAAAGGTTTGTAGGTCTTCACGCCGATGGGCTTGCCGAGTTTGCCGATGAAGCTATCCACCTGAGCGAAGACCTTGCCCGCGGCCTGCGCCGTCGGCGAATCCGGAACCATGGTGCCATCGTCCTTGCGTGTGGGGCGGTAAATGGCGCCGATGTTGAAGATCGTGATCTCCGGCGCCTTGGCGAACAGGGTCAGCCAGAGTTGCTCATCCAAACGGCCCGGGATATTGCTGCCGCCCTGGTCCACCCAGCCGCCGCCGTTGCCACCAGGCTTGAGGTTCTCGAAGTAGCGCACGATTGAATACCCGTGGTATTGCTGCAGGTGCTGGTTGCCGCTGGGATCGCGGGTTTCCGTGCCGGTATAGATCTTGTCGAAGAACTTGGGCTCGGTCTCCAGGTTGAATCCCAGGAACTGGAAATGGTCGTACCAGTTCGGATACTTGATGATGACCTTGACCTTCGGGTTGACGGCCCGCGCCGGCGCCACAACCAGGTTCCGTCCGGCCTCGTCCATCTGCGCCAGCCGGAACTGCGTCCAGGTGCGATCGCCCTTGGCTTGGATATCGCTATCGGCCTTGCAGTCCGTGAAGAAGAAGTCATCGAGAATGAACTCGTCAAAGTTCCTGGCGGTGAACTCGACAATGCTCTTGAGCTTCTGCCGGTGCTCAGGGTTCGAATAACAGTACGTTTCGAACTGGTTCATCTCGCTCACCGTAACCGTGATGCCGCCGGAAACCTTGACGCCTTTGCTCAGGAAGAACTTCTTGGCCAGGTCCAGCGTCGCCTGATCCACCACCACCATATCGCGCGACGTCTCCAGGTAGATCTTGTCCACTTTCATGTGTTTCGACACGGCTTGCCAGTGGTTTTCGAGCCACGCGGGGTCGTTCATCTGCCGCGTTTCATAGACCCGGCTGTAGAGGGCAACGTCGAAATTCTGGTAGTTGTTTCCGCCCGCCAGGGCGGTGGAAAGCGTGAACAGCGCGAAACCAATCGGGCGAAGCAGAATTCCGGGAGCACGGGTCATAAATGGGTCCTCGATTGTCACTCTTGTCGGTATGGGCGGCGCCAGCGCGTTGGGCCCGGTGGGTGTCCGCCGCCGGTCACAGTTCGATCTCTCAGAGGATAACTCCTGGCGCGCGGAATGGCACTCGAAGCGGGGTGCTACAATCCACGCAGGTTGGCGCCAAGCGGCAGGATCATCCGCCGCGAGGGCCAGGAAACTCATGAAAGACATCTCTCGACGTACCCTCTTGAGAACCGCGGGAGTGCTCGCCAGCAGCGGCGCCTTGGCTTCTCCATCCAGCCCACGCAGCCTGAAAGCCATCGGCGTACAGCTCTACACGGTCCGCGACGTGATCGCGAATGGCGACCCGGCCGAAGTGCTGAAGACGCTGGATGCGATCGGCTTTCGCGAAGCCGAGGTCATCTGGGCGAGCCTGGATCGAGTCTGGCCCGGCCTCCGGCAGACGAAGATGCGGCCGGTGAGCATACATATGGACTCCGAGCTTTTCAAGGCCGAAAACCGCGCGAAGCTCACCGCTGCCATCGGCACCGTCAAACAGCACGGCTTCGAGTACTTGGTCTATCCAGCCGTCCCGCGTCCCGAGCGGACGGCCGGCATGGATCGCTTCAAGGCGCTCGCCGACACGCTGAATGAGGTGGGCGCGCTGTGCCACAAGAGCGGCCTCAAGCTCTGCTACCACAACCACGCTTTCGAGTTCAGGGCGATCGGCTCATCGACACCCTGGGAACTGATTACGGGGCAGACCGACAAGGGCCTGGTCGGGTTCGAGTTGGACATCTTCTGGCTCAGTGTTGCGGGGCACGATCCGGTTGACATGCTAAAGCGCTACGTCGGCCGAGTGCCGTTGTTGCACGTCAAGAACAAGCCCGACGGCATTCCGGTCCAGTTCAACGAAACGGTGCCCGCCGGCGCTTTCCGCGAAGTCGGCAACGGGGTATTGAACATCGCCGGGATTCTTGGCGCCGCCACGGACAACGGCGTGAAACACTTCTTTGTGGAACAGGACCAGACCCCGGGCAATCCCGTCGACAGCCTTCGCCAGAGTTACGATTATTTGCGCAAGCTGACGTTTTAAGTCCCGGGGCGCAGTGAGCAGCCGGCCCTTCTGGAGTTCGGAAACGCGACTCATTTCAATGGACGCGTCCTGGCGCCCTGCAACACCTGCAACCCGGGGGGGGGCGGAATCATGATAACCATTGCCAAAACTTGTCCACGTCTGCAATTCTTAGTACAAGATATGGAAGGGGCACGATGACGCAATCTCGTTTTAACTCGGCGCTTTTTGGGCTGTCGGCCCAGGAAAACCACACGATTCGCGGTTCGATTCCCCGTTCCTTTCGAGCCTCGCTGCTCTTGCTGACGATGTGTGCGGCGCCGCATCTGCGCGCACAAGCGGCCGGCGCGCAGCCTGGTCCAGCGCCCGTCGTGCCGGATTGGGCGCTGCCGGGTTCCGCCACGCACAAACAGGTACCGCCGCCGGCGGATTTCCACCGGCCGAGCCGGAATTTCGATACGCCGATCGGCGTGTTTGAGGGCCAATCCGACATTGGCGGCGCGCTTGTTCCCGGCAGCGCCAGCTACGACGCCGGCACGAAGCAGTACACCATCAACTCCGCCGGATACAACATCTGGTACCAGCGCGATGAGTTCCGCTATCTCTGGAAGAAGATCTCCGGCGACGTTTCGCTGGCTGCCGACGTGGCGTTCCCGGATCCCAAGGGCTATGGCGACCGCAAGGCGGTCCTGGTGATTCGCCAGAACCTGGATGACGATTCCAAGGAAGCCATGCTCGGCGAGCACGGTGTCGGGATGATCCACCTCGCACAGCGTCCGGAAAGAGGTGCGAACCTTAAGGACATGCAGTACCGTTTCGGGGGCATGCTCGCCAATGTCCGCGCCAAGCGCGTCGGAATCGAAAAGCGCGGCGATTCCATCGCCATCTTTGTCAGCCTGGAGGGCGAACCTATGCAGCAGCTCGGACCGCCGATTACCCTGCACTTCGACGCACCTTTCTATGTGGGGATCGGCTTCTGCTCGCACTTGCCGGACAAGTCCGATAGCGCCGTGCTTTCTAATGTCCTTCTCGAGAACTCCGCGGGAAAGGTGCGCTAATGCGACAACTCCTGCTGATTTGCCTGCTGGCCGGTTCGGCATTCGCTCAGGCCGGCAAACTGGGCGCCTTCACCAGTTCCGACGACATCGGTGCACCGCCGATGAAAGGTTCCGCGGAGTTTGACGCGGCCACCGGGTACTACAAGATCACCGGCTCCGGCACCGACATCTGGGGCAAGGCGGACCAATTCCGCTATTTATGGCGAGAGATGTCGGGCAATTTTTCGGTCACGGCTACGGCCGAATTCCTGACGGAAGGAAACGATCACCGCAAGGCCGGCATCATGCTCCGCCAGTCCACGGACACCGATTCCCCGTACTGCGATCTGGTGATCCACGGCAACGGGATGCCGGGGGTTCAGTTCCGCAATGCCAAGGGCGACAATACCAACACGGTCGATTTTCCGATCGAAGGTCCCGGAACGTTCAAGCTCAAGTTGGTGCGGCAGGGCGCCACGATCACCGTGTCCGCTGCCAGGAAGGGCTCGCCATTGCGGGAACTCGGGCATACCAGCAGTCAGCTGGGAAGCCCGGTCTTGATCGGACTCGCCGTCAGCTCGCATACGCAGGCAGCCTCGAATACAGTGGTGTTCTCGGATGTCTCGGTAGAACAACTGGCGCCGCCGGCCGAGAGGAAACAATAACCATGCGTCCACTCCTGCTCACTTGCCTGCTGGCAGCTTCGGCCTTCGCGCAAGGCGAAAACCTGGGGCCATTCACCAATTCCGGCGACGTCGGCAACCCTGCGAAGAAAGGGTCCACGGTGTTTGACGCCTTAGCCGGACAGTTTCGGATCACCGGTTCCGGCGCCAACATCTGGGCCAAGGAAGACCAGTTCCAGTACGTCTGGAAAGAGATTTCTGGCAACTTCGCGGTCACGGCGACAATGCAGTTTCTCGGCCAGGGAGCGGACCACCGCAAGGCGGGGATCATGCTCCGCCAGTCCCTGGACGCCGATTCGGCATACGGCGACATTGTGATCCACGGCAACGGGATGCCCGGGATTCAGTGGCGGAGCAACAAGGGCGAAAACACCAGCGCGTTCGATCTCCCATTCGATGGTCCGGGGAAGTTCACGCTCAAACTGGTTCGCAACGGTGTCGGGCTGAGCGTATCGATCGCCAAGGACGGCGCGCCGCTGAAGGATGTCGCGCGCACCGAGGTGACGCTGCGAAACCCGATCCTGGTCGGGCTCGCAGTCTGCGCGCATCAAGCGGACGCATCGGAGACGGTGGTGTTTTCCGATGTGTCGGTGGAACAACTGGCGCCGCCTGCCGGCAAGAAACAATAGCGGGTCGACCGCTCGTATCGTCCTGGCGGGACATCTTCTCTGCGCCAGTGTGCTTCATCTCCTGTCCAGTTGGCGCAGTGCGAACGCATAGGCGCCTACGGCGACTGCCTCGCTGGTTCCCAGGCGGCTGATCCCGACGGCGGTGCGGCGCATTGGGTCATACAGGATTCGGCGATCGCTGCCGGGAACCTCGATACCGCGCACTTCGCCACGCAGGAAAGCATCGCGCTCCGCCGGATCGTCGATCCGGAAGGCGAGCGGCGCCAGGCGGCGCAGCGGGGTGGCGTACCCCTCATACGGCGCATTCATCGCGCGCACCAGATGGGGAAGAAAAAGCGGGTACGCGCCAGCAATGCCGCCTCCGATCACGGCCAGCATCGGCGGACACACGCAGTCCCGCCAGTTCCGGCTGTCCAATTCCAGCGGACCGTCGCCCCCTAGTAGTTTCAATTGCAGCCACCGGCGAGCGCCATTCAGAGTGACCGTGGAGGTGCTGTTGTGGTCCAGCACATGTTCGCGGTCCTGTTTGGAGAGAACTCCCTGATCGCTCGTGGCCACCGACACCCACCGCGGCAGGTGCGCATCCTTGATTCCGTCGGTGATCAGTTGCGCGGTGAGGTTATAGTCATAGGCGCTGGACTGGTAGGCTGGCCGATGGAGCGCCAGATTCCGATAGGTTTGAGTTTCCGGAACGAGATCCGCCGCGAAATTCTGCCGGGGATCGCCTGGATAAATCCCGACACCGCGGGTATAGGTCTGTGCGCCGAGCGTGAACAAGGCCGTCACACCCAGAACGATTAGTCTTCCCACAGGGAGATTCCGATACGCGAGTCCTATATTAACTCGTGGCCGGACGCGCGGGTGGCTCAGATTTCGCACCGGCCTGCCCGCCCAACGATGCCGCAAGCCAGGCGCGCACGAGGATCTGCGCGCACAATGATCGGCGCGGACTACGGCTTGTCGAGAACGAGCTTTTGCTCGCCCTCGCCCATCGCGCTCTTGAATAAGCGTGTGAGCGTCAGCATTTTGCCGTCCGCGGAAAGGGCCCATTTCTCGGACATGGTGAATTCGTTGTCGCCGAACTGTCCCTTGGTCTCGATCCGCAGGGTGTCGCCATCCCAATTCAGGACGCTCTTGGCCGGGTTGCCGCCGAAGCCCTGATTGGTGCACTCCTTGCCGTCGGTAGTATAGGTGGCCTTCATTTCGAAGTCGCCCATCTCGCTCGACTGCTTGGTGGCGGTCGTGAGCTTGGGTTCCTCATGAGTGATCTTCAGGGTCATGGAAGTCGGCGCAGGCATCTCGCCGAAGTTGCTCTTGGCAAGGTTGAGCTTCCAGTCGCCGCTGAAATTCGGTTTGGCGAGCGCGGGCAACACCACGAGCGTCATGACTGCGAAAGTCGCGAAAAGTCGTCTGGATGACATTTCTGCAACTCCTTTTCTCAGGTGCTCGATCCTTACGTCTGTAACCGCAAGCCCCCTGGGTATTATCGCAATCGGCGCCGCGCTCAAAACGGCCCTCGGAGAGCGAAACGCCAGGCAATCTGTTTCGCTAGTCGCGCGGCGGCGGCAGGCACCATGACTCGGGTGCTTATTGCCCCGTCCGCTTGCGGATGCCTTCGCCAATTGGGCCTTCGTGGTGGAGGATCATGTTGAGCCATTCCACCATTTGGCGCTCCCAGTCGGGCACGCCGGCGAGCGTGTGCCAACTGCCCGTTCCGTGCGGACCGTTGGGAATGCGAATAATGT
>JADGNT010000088.1 GCA_017883345.1 Candidatus Solibacter sp.
GGTGACGATTTCCTGGATGATGGCGATTTCCTTCTCGGCCTCGGGGTCGGCGAGTTCCGCGCGGTACCGCGGATATTGGGCTAGGGCGATGGATTTCGGATGACCCTCGGGAAGGTCGAGGCGCTGCCAGAGCTCTTCGGTAAGGAAAGGCATGGCTGGATGGAGCAGGCGCAGGGCGGTCTCGAAGGCGGCGACGGCGTTACCCCATCCGGTGCCACTCACCTTTTTTAGTTCGAGGTACCAATCGCAGAATTCGTGCCAGAAGAACTTCCAGAGCTCCTGGGCGAGCTCGTGATAGCGGTACTGTTCGATGGCGCGGTTGGCGGTTTGGGCGGTGGCGTTGAGGCGCGAGACGATCCAGCGGTCTTCGATGGGGAGCGCGCCTTCGGCGCCGGACAGGCCAGAGGCCTGTCCTACTTCGTTCATGAACAGGAAGCGTGCGGCGTTCCAGATCTTGTTGGCGAAGGCGCGGGAGCTTTCCATGCGCTCTTCGGTGAGCACGATATCGGTGCCGGGGGCGGCGCCCTGGAGCAGCGCCATGCGGACGGCGTCGGTGCCGTACTTCTCGGTGACCACCAGCGGATCGATGACGTTGCCCTTGGTCTTGGACATCTTCTGGCGGTCGGCGTCGCGCACCAGGCCGTGTATGTAGACCTGCTTGAAGGGGATTTCGCCCATGAATTCGCAGCCCATCATGACCATGCGGGCGACCCAGAAGAAGAGGATGTCGAAGCCGGTAATGAGCAGCGAGGTGGGGTAGTATTTGGCGAGGTCGGCGGTCTTATCCGGCCAGCCGAGGGTGGAGAAGGGCCAGAGTCCGCTAGAGAACCAGGTGTCGAGAACGTCGGTGTCCTGGGTGAGGTTGAGAGATGCGCAGCGCGGGCACGCCGTGGGGGTTTCGCGCGCCACGACGATTTCCTTACACTCGCCGCAGTGCCAGGCGGGGATGCGGTGGCCCCACCAGAGCTGGCGCGAGATGCACCAGTCGCGGATGTTGTACATCCACTCGTAATAGGTCTTGGTCCAATTCGCCGGAACGAAGCCAATTTCTCCGCTCTCGACGACGGCGATGGCCTTCCCGGCGAGGGGCTTGGTCCTGACGAACCACTGGGTGGAGATGAGCGGCTCGACGGCGGTTTTGCAGCGATCGCACTTGCCGAGAGAGAGCTTATAGTCTTCGATTTTGACGAGGGCGCCGATCTTTTCGAGATCGGCGACGACGCTCTTGCGGGCCACGAAGCGGTCGAAGGTGGCGTAGGGACCGGCGGCGCCGGTCATCAGGGCGTTTTCGTCGATGACCTTGATCTTGGGCAGGTTGTGGCGCTTGCCGGCTTCGAAATCGTTGAGGTCGTGGGCGGGGGTGACTTTGACGACGCCGGTGCCGAACTCGGGGTCGGCCAGATCGTCGAGGATGATGGGGATCTCGCGATCCATCAGCGGGAGTTGGACGGTCTTGCCGTGGAGGTCGAGGTAGCGCGCGTCGGTGGCGTTGATGGCGACGGCAGTGTCGCCGAGCATGGTTTCGGGGCGCGTGGTGGCGACGGTGAGGTAGCGGCCCGGCATGCCGTTGACGGGGTAGCGGATATGCCAGAGGTGCCCGGCGACATCGGCGTGCGCGACCTCAAGATCGCTGAGCGCGGTGTGGCAGTGGGGGCACCAGTTGACCATATACTCGCCGCGGTAGAGGAGGCCCTTTTCGTAGAGGCTGACGAAGACTTCGCGGACGGCGCGGGAGAGGCCGGGATCGAGGGTGAAGCGCTCGCGGCTCCAATCGCAGGAGGCGCCGAGGCGGACCATCTGACGCTTGATGGTGTCGCCGGATTGGGCTTTCCACTGCCAGACGCGCTCTTCGAACTTTTCGCGGCCGAGGTCGCGGTAGTTGATGCCTTCTTCCTTGAGTTGGCGGGCGACCACCATCTGGGTGGCGATGCCGGCGTGATCGGTGCCGGGGAGCCAGAGGGTGTTGTCGCCGATCATGCGATGCCAGCGGACGGTGACGTCGATCTCGGTGTGCTCGAGCATGTGGCCGATGTGGAGGATGCCGGTGACGTTGGGGGGCGGAATGACGAGCGAGAAGGCGCGGCCGGGATTTTCCGGGGAGGCGCGGAAGATGCCAGAGTCAATCCACCACTGCGCCCAGTGAGGTTCGAACCGCTGGGGCTCGTAAACTTTCTCGATTTGCATGGGAAATACCATGATATCAGGGGGGGCGGGAGGGCTGCTTGGCGGGAGAGACACCGGGCGCGCGGGTTCGCTTGGCGTTTGAGAGATGCGATTCAACGCGGAGACGCAGAGACGCGGAGATAAGCGCGGAGAAAACCAAAACGAGTCAAAACCTGAGAGCGCAGAGGGAGCGGAGGTATGCAGGCTGGCGCAACGAGGCTGTGCGTGGTCGAGAGACACTTTGGGCTTGCCGAGGGAGTCTTGCGGAGCGTTGCGGCGGCCGGGGCTCCGCGGACTGGCCCAAAGGGCACCCCGCCGTGCGTATCCGGCCGCCAGTGATTTGGTTGGAATCTTCCGATTCTCAACCTCTGTATCCGATGGGGCGGCAATAGGCGCTATCCGATCACCACCGGCGATTATCAGTTCGAACTGAAGATCTTCCCGCCGGTATCCTCCACGTAGGGGAACCACCGTAAAGCTTTTAAGGGCTTGCGGGAAGTCAGTACCACCTCAAATGCAACGCATACTGGCCAGTATGAAAACTTGTTGCGGCCGCGCGGCCCAGGGGGCACCCCGGCGCGCGCGGCCTCTCTACAATTCGAAAGTAGCATGGGAGGGCAAGCGAATCTGGGGTGTGGTGCGCGTAAGTAATTGATTACAGGGCGAAGAAAGATTTTATTTTCGCGAAATGAAAAAGGTTTCTTCAGTTTCGCGGCCGAAAAAGCTGGAGAGAGGAAGCAGAACTGGACGCCGCGAAACTGAAGAAACCTTTAACAGTCACCAAAACATTTATTTTTTTTTGCTTTGTCCCCTCAATCACTTACGTATTTTCCGCCCCAGTTTCGCTTGCCTTCCCGGGCTACGTTCAGATTGTAGAGAGGCAGCGCGGACCACTCGCGCAGCCGCCACAGTTTTTATCCTGGCCAGGATGCGTTGCATTTGAGGGGCGGCCGGCCCCCGGCCGGTGGAATGCTCCTGCGAATCCTGCGCCCTTCACCGCACTACACGTTGAGAACGCCGGCAGGGTCGGCGGCGCGCGTTGCCGCGCCCGGCCCGCCATTCGAGGAACCGCGATGCAGTTAAACGAAAATCGAACCAAACACATCCTGATCGTAGAAGACGAAGGCCTGATTGCCGCCGACGTCCAGAAGAAGCTCGAACGTCTCGGTTACCCCATTCCGGCCGTTGCCCAGTCCGGAATGGAAGCCCTCCGTTGCGCCCGGTCGACGCCGTTCGATCTCGTCCTCATGGACATCCGCCTGAAAGGCGCCATGGATGGAATCGCCACGGCCCAGGCGTTGAAAGCCGAATTCGAGGTCCCGGTCGTCTACCTGACCGCGCATGCCGATCAGGACACCATCGATCGCGCCAAGCGCACCGAGCCCCTCGGCTACATTCTCAAACCGACCACCGACGGCGACCTCCGCAGCGTAGTGCAGATTTCCCTCTACCGTCACGAGATGGAACGGCGCGTGCGCACCAGCGAAGCCTGGCTCTCCACCACACTGAGCAGTGTCGGAGACGGCATCATCGCTACCGATACCGCGGGCGAAATCGTCTTCATGAATCCGGTTGCCGAGAAACTGACCGGCTGGTCCGGTACCGACGGGCATGGACGCCTGCTGATGGACATTCTCGCCTTGTTTGAGGAATCCAGCGGCCAACCCGCTAAGAACCCCATGTCCGATCTTTTTCCGGGGGAGAGCCGGAGCTACCGCCTGATCCCCAAGAACGGTACGGACACCGTGGTCGAAGTTCAGTGTTTCGAGAACCGTCTTCCGGCAATTTCGATGCAGCCAACTCCCCCGATGGCCGCGGCCCGAAGTCTCGGGCCGGATACCGCGGCGGATGGCCCGGCGGCCAGCCGCCCGGTGGATGACCTGCTTGGCGCCATCGTGGTCCTCCGGGACACCACGGCCCGCAGGCAGATGGAAGGCAGCCTGGTGCAGTCGCAGAGAATGGAGGCCGTGGCCAATATGGCCGGCGGCCTGGCGCACGATTTCAACAACCAGCTTGCGGTCATTCTCGGGTATGCCGAGGAGTTCTGCGCGCGGCTCGAAGGCGAAGACAAGGAGGCGGCTCTGGAGATCAAGCGTGCGGCTTCGATGGCCAGCGCCATCACCGGCCAGCTCTTGATGCTCAGCCGCCGCAGTGAGGTGCGCTTCGAGGTGCTGAACGTCAATGAAGTCATTGGCGAAGTGCAGCCAATGATTTCGCACAGCCTCGGCAAGATCCGGACGCTGGTGACGGACCTCGGCTCCCCCGAGGGCTTCGTTCGCAGCGATCGCAACCAGCTCAAACGGGTTCTGCTCAACCTCGCTCTCAATGCCCGCGACGCTATGTCTACCAGTGGCGAGCTACGGATCGAGAGTGCCACCGTGGAAATCGAACCCGACAGCCAGGAGGCGCGTCTCTACCGCCCGGGACAGTTTGTGCGGCTGCGGGTGGCCGACACCGGCGAGGGCATGGACAAGGCCACGCTGGCCCGCATCTTCGAGCCGTTCTTCTCTACCAAGAAGGCCGGATTCGGCACCGGCCTGGGCCTGTCCATCGCGCACAGCATCATCGTACAGAGCCAAGGCTATATACGCGCCGAGAGCGAGATCGGCCACGGCACCAGCTTCGAGATTCTGCTCCCCTGCGTCGGCACGTTCCGGAGGATCGGAGACGTCACCGGATCGGAAGGCTCAGACAGCGAAGATCCTACTCCCACCGTCCTTCTGGTGGAGGATGAAGACGCCGTCCGCCGCCTGATGCACAAGTTCCTGGAGCGCGAAGGCTACCAATTGCTGGAAGCGCGAAATGCCGAGGCAGCGGAAGCCCTTGCCGAGGTGTACCAGGGTCCCATTCACGTTCTGGTAACGGATGTGCTGATGCCCGGCATGACCGGGCCGGAACTGGTCGCAAGGCTCCTGCCGTTGCGTCCCGGCATGAAGACTCTGTTCGTCTCCGGATATCGGCACGACGTCACCGAGCCGCACGGACTGTCGAGGGACGATCTGAACGTGCTGCCCAAGCCATTTCCCGCCGCGGAACTCCTGCGGCGAGTTCGGATGCTATTGGGCCAGGGAACCCGGCTCGTACAATGATCCCGCGCCTCCGTCGTTGGTACTGCGAGACACTGTCGCCCGTTTTTGGCTATTCCATCGCAGTGCTGCTCGCGGCCGCCCCCCAGGTGGCGCGGATTCCCCTGCATCCGGCGACCCTGATGCCCTTCATCACGTATGTTCCATTCGTCGTGGTGAGCGCTGCGTTGGGAGGATTGGGACCCGGGATGCTGACCACCGGGATCTGCCTTCTCGAGTCCCTGTACTTCGCGACGGAGCCGCTCGGGAGTTTCAAGATGGGCGATCCGCGGCTTTGGGGTGGTCTGGGCGCGCTGGCTGGCACCGGGCTGGTCGCGAGCACGCTCTTCGAGTCCCTGAAGCGGGCCTGGCGTTCGAATGCCGCCGCGGCTGCCGTTGAGGCGCGTTTGGCGCGAGAACTCGAAACGCGCCAGCGTATGCTGGAGTCCATCGTGCAAAACTCGCCGGCCGCCATCGCGGTGTTGCGCGGCCCCGAATTCACGTTCGTCATGGCCAATCCCGCACATGAGGCCCTGGTCCCCGGGGAACCCTTGGTCGGCAGGACCGTTGCCTCCGCATGGAAGACCGGCGCTCCCCGCGTCATCCCGATTCTCACCGCGGTGCGCGACGCGCAAACCGCGTATCACGCCACCGGGGTTGCCCTCCCGGTGGACCGTGGCCAGACACTGCCGGTGGAAGAACGCTACTTCGATCTCTCTTGTGTTCCCCTGGCCGGCCCCGGCGGGGAGGCCGGCGCGGAAGTCCTCGTGGTCGCCAGCGATACCACCGAGCACAAGCGAGCCGACGCCGTCTTGCGCGCCGCTTACTCGCAATTGACCGCCATTCACGCCAATGTTCCGGTGGCCCTACTGGTAATCGACGAACAGTTGCAGGTGCAGGAAGCCAACGGTCTGGCCACCCAGTTCGCCCGACGCGAGAGCTGCGCCATGTCGGGCCTTCCCGCCGGCGGAGCCCTCGGTTGCCTGGATGCTTTGGCCGATCCTCGGGGCTGCGGCCACCAACCGTCGTGCGACCGGTGCGAACTGCGGCTCGCCATCTTCGACACCCTGACCAGCGGCACGCGCCGGGAGGGCATCGAGGCGTGGCTGCCGATGTGGGCCCGTGGCCAGCGGCAGCGGCGATGCCTCCTGGTTTCGACCATCGCCATGAAGTTCGATGGCGCCACCAAGGTCCTGGTTTGCGCGCAAGACATCACCGAACGAAAGCAAGCCGAAGGCGAACTAGCCCGTCAGCGCGATGAACTGCAGCGGCAGGCCGAACTGATCTACTTCTCGCGCGACGCCATCATCACCGCCGATGCCAACCGGGTTATCCGCGGCTGGAACCGCGGCGCGGAGGAGATGTATGGGTGGACGGAAGCCGAAACCGTCGGCAATGTGATGCATCTCTTCCTGCGCACCAGCTCGGTCGTTTCCCCGGCGCAAATCGATGAATGCCTGGCACGCGAAGAACGGTGGGAAGGAGAACTCGAGCATAGCCGGCGGGACGGCCAGCGGATTCTGGTGGACAGCCGCCAGGTCCTGCTTCGCGACGCCGCCGGCACTGACGTCCGCATCATGGAGATCGACCGCGATATCACCCAGCGCCGGCGCGCCGAAGATGCTCTCAAACGGTCCGTCCGGCAGTTGGAGTCGGCCTTGGCGGAAAAAACAGTCCTGCTCAAGGAGATTCACCATCGCGTGAAGAACAACCTTGCCGTGACTGCCAGTCTGCTCAGCATGACGGCCGATGGCAGCGGGCCCGAGACCAGGCTGGCGCTGGAAGAAAGTCAGCAACGCGTACACTCCATCGCGCTCGTCCATGAGTACCTGTACGACAACGATCGTCTCGATCACATCAATTTCGGCGAGTATGCTCGAGATCTCGTGCAAGGCGTATATTCGGCCTTCGGTGGCGAACATAAACGCATCGGCCTGGACTTGGAGCTCGATCCCATCGAACTGGGCATCGAGCGAGCCGTTCCGTGCGCGTTGATCCTGAACGAACTCGTGTCAAACGCCTTCAAGTACGCTTTCGCCGACGGGCGCACCGGCCGGATTCTGGTTTCCTTTCGCCAGCCCGAGCCTGGCTGTTGCGAGCTGGCCGTCGAGGACGATGGCGTCGGCTTGCCGGACGGCGCACTGGGCGGACAAAGTAAATCGCTTGGCTTGCGCATCGTCGGCATCTTGACCAACCAACTCGACGGATCGGTGGAACAGAAGGCCCGCTCCGGCACCCGGATCGTGCTTCGATTTCCAGCCGCGGCGTAGCGCCGGCGATCTGGCCGCCTCCCCGCTCAGGGAAACCGTTCGCGAATCGCTGCAAGAACGACTCCAAGACCTGGTTGGACGATTTCACGTCACCGGTCTTGCCTGGCTAGCCACCCTGACGAGGAGGTCCAGTTTCTCAATGATTTCGGGATCGATACGCTCTCGGGGAACAAACTTCGCAAGGACGTGGTATTCCGTCTTCTGCATGAGATTGCGGAGTCCCAGCTTCTTGAAGTAGCTTTGAAACAGAGGCGCGAGAAAATCGTCGCTAGCCTTAACGTCCGGGCCAAAAGGATCGGGCCGTCCCAATACCCTTAGCGCCCCGGACACTTGGTCCATGGCTTCCTGCATCGCTGCTCTCTGGCGGTCGCGGAGCGGTTCCACGAACAACGGGCCAGGCTCGCCTTCAACGTGTTCCGCATAGGCGAGCAGTGTTTCCGGATAGCAGAGGTAGTTTTCGATTTCACAGCGACGCCACTTGACCTCGAAAAGCGGTCCGTCCTCCTTCAAATCTTGTGCGATGGAATCGAATAATGCCATACCGACCAAGTCGGGTTTCGCTTCCTGCAATCCGAAGAAGTGGTCTTTGGCTTTGGACGGTTGATTGGCGACATAATGGACAAACGGCTGTTCTAGAAACCGTTTTGCGGGATGGTCCAACAACTCCGCGAATGCCTGAAGGACCGCCAAATCCGTTGAGCCCTCCAGATAGAGGACCCATCCCACTTGTTCCGCCTGATAGTATTGATCAAAGCCAATGGCTTTTAGCGATTTGAGCGCCTGGCTACCACGATCATCAATGCGATGCGGTTTCCCAACGAAGGCCACGACAATATCGCGTTCGGCAGCTTCGTTGAGGAGCACTTCCGAGTGGCTCGCCGCAATCACCTGGCATCCCTGTGCTTCGGCCGTTTTGGTCAGGAGCTGATAGATCTGTCGCTGCCGCAGGATCTCGAGGTGGGCATCCGGCTCGTCGAGTAGTAAGACGGATTTTGGGTGCGTGTAAAGATGCGCCAACAGTAGCAACGTCTGTTGCAGACCCCTTCCCGAGGAAACCAAGTCCAGTTCGGTTTCCCCCTCGGAATACGACATGGTGATCTGTCCCCTCTCCTTGATAAACTCGGGTGGGTTCAGGGTCACTCCGAAGAGGTTCTTAATTTGGGCAACCAACGCTGACCAACTGGTCTGATCGGGCGCGGAATGTATCACAAAGCAAAGGTTCCTGAGGACCTCTGCCGTGCGCCCTTCACCGATTCGCACATTGACGGCACCGTCCTGGAGGCGGTCTTCCGTCGCCGCCATTCCCGACATTGGGGGCAAAAAGGCAACAGTGACAGGCGCCGCCAAAACCGGGACCGGCATGCGCTCAGGTTGAGGATCCTCATTCTTCCGCAATGGACGGCAATAGAACGATTCTTGATTCGCGTAGTCGAACTCGAAACCACATTCCCATGGGGTGTCGTCCGTGACGCCCGAGACCAGGATGTCGATCCGGATATTCCTGGTGTCTTGTTTCCCGTTGTTTCGGCGGATAGCCCGAACGTGCAAGTCTCGCCACAACAAATTGGCATCTGGCACGGGAACGGCAATCAAATCACGCCGATTGATGGTTACACCGGGCCGCTTCTCGGGTGTGTCCTTCGCAGAACGTTTCTCTACCCACTTGCGGAGACCGGCTTCCCATAACGCGAGCGCCTGCAGGGCGGTTGTCTTGCCCGAATTGTTGGGCCCAACGAAAACCACGGTTTTGCCCAGTTCGATCTCCACGTCGTCAAGGCGTTTGAAGTTTTTGACTCGCAAGCTAGTAAGCACTGTGACGATGGTACCTCTCTCCAGAGCTAATGCCGGGTTTGGTGGCTGGCGGCTTCGTAGCGGCCCACGATGAGGTCGGTGAGACTGAGCCAGGCGCCTTCGGGGCGTTCCAGTTTGCGGTAGAGGGCGATGTACTCGGGTTTCTTCATGCCCATGCCGGCGTAGGCCAGGAAGTACAAGCCGTCGTTGGAAAAATCGGTGATCTGTTCCTTGGTCCACTTTTTGGGGTCGGAGAGGTAGGGTTGGAGGTACTCGACGACGGTGGCGAGGGTGGCGCCGCCCTTGCTGTGCACGGTCCACAGGTCGACGCCACTGATTTGGGCGATGCGGCAGGTGGTGGTGAGGGCTTCCAGGTTGAAGGCGGAGTACCCCAGGCCTCGGGTGCGGGCCTCCTCGCGGGGGGCGCTGCCATCGGGCTTGATCTGGCGCGGGAAGATGCGGTCGCGGTAGTAGTTGAAGGCGGCCTTCTCCTGGGCGTCGTCTTCGACGAAAGTGGCGATGGCGGCGGCCTGGGCGGTCCACCAGGAGGCGTGATTGTTGCCGGCGCGCTTTTCGTTGTTGCCGTTGTCGCTGGTGGTGAGCCAGTGGAGGTAGTCCTGAAACCACTTCTTGACGGCGGCCTGCTCCTTGGGATCCCAGTTCCCGGTTTGGGCGAGGAACTCCATACCCTGGATGGCACGGATGAAGACGCGTCCATCGACGATGCCGGCGCCGCGTCCGTTGTTGAAGTTGCGGATCGCCTGGGAATAGTCCAGGTGCGGGTTCATGCGGGTCTTGGGATTGATGAACCAGGTATTGATGTCGCGGGTGGCGCGCTGGGCGTAGCGCGGGTCGTCCAGCAGGTAGGCGGCGGTGCCGAGGGTGAAGACGGCATCGGACATGGCTACCAGCGCATTCTTGTTGGCGACGAAGTGGTTGGGATTAGTCTGGCCGTCGCGGCGCACGTAAGGGGCCTTGGGGTCGCCGTCCTGGGGCCACCAATAGGAGGCCTCGCTGTAGAAATCGTGGACGTCCATGGCGATGCCCTGGGGGCGCTCGGTGGTGACGCTCCAGGGGCCCTCTTTGGCGCGGCGCTCGGCGTCGGCGCGCAGGTGGCGGATGGACTCGAGCGTCCAAGCTTCCTTGCGGACGATGGCAGAGTGCAGAGCTTCGGCTTCGGCGTCGGAGACGAGGGTCATGGGAATGCCCGCGGCATGGGCACACGACACCAGCGTTACGACGAGGACGGCGGTTTTCACTATCACAGATTGTAGCGGATACGACATGGGAAGGTGGGAAAACCCGGGGACTGACAGGACTGACACAGATTGTAGCGGATACCGCCTGGGACGGTGGGGGCAAACCGGGGACAGGGGCGAAAAACCACCGCGGGGAGTGGGCTCCGAACCCGGGGACAGACAGGACTGGCAGCGAATTTCCGGCAAAATGCGCCGGAAATCCATGCCA
>JADGNT010000773.1 GCA_017883345.1 Candidatus Solibacter sp.
ACTGCGGCGAGCCGACGGGGGCGTCGGCTGCGGACCGGGGGGTCCGCCCCACAATCAATGCAGACTGTGCGGTACTGGGAAAAGTATGCGGCATTAGGCTGAAGCCCGCCCCACCATGCTATCCTGAGTTTTCACCGTAGAGGTGCGGCGGCCATGAGTAGCCGGACCGGGTTTCCGATTGAGTTGCGGAGGCCGGCGACAGGGGCCGTAAGCAGTATCCGCCGAAATCGGGAGGGAACCTCAATTCCTTCCGGTTGGGGAGCCAGGTTAAATCCTGCTCACTGTCACCCGTTCACAGGCGGGTGGAGCGCTATCGGGATTGAAACATGCGGCCTGCGCGCGTACTTTCCTCCCCTTCGCCTTCCCCCCAAACGGACATCTTATGAACGTTTTCGAACTCACGCGCGCACTGGTCGATATCGAATCCATCACCAATAACGAGGAGCGGGCCGGCAACTACCTCTACGACTACCTGGCTCCACTCGCGGCTCGTTACAACGGCCGGATCGAGCGCATCGAAGTGGAACCGCGGCGCTGCAACGTCTTTGCCCAATGGGGCGAGCCGCTCACCGTCACGCTCTCCACCCACATCGATACGGTGCCGCCGTTCTTCACCTCACGCGAGGACGCCGACTTCATCTGGGGACGCGGCGCCTGCGACACCAAGGGCATCATCGCCAGCATGATCAAGGCCGTGGAGGCGCTGCTGGAAGAGGGCCACCGCGGCTTCGGCCTGCTGTTCGTGGTGGGCGAGGAGCGCAACAGCGCCGGCGCCTACAAGGCCGCCATGACGCCGCGCGGCTCGCGCTACATCATCAATGGCGAGCCCACCGAAAACCAGCTCGCGCTGGGCAGCAAGGGCGCGCTGCGCTACGAGGTCTGCGCCACCGGCAAGATGGCCCACTCCGCCTATCCCGAACTGGGCGATTCCGCCATCAACAAACTGCTCGATGTTCTCGCCGATATCCGCCGCATCCCGCTGCCCGTCGACCCGCTGCTCGGGCCCAGCACGCTCAACATCGGCACGCTGACCGGCGGGCGCGCGCCCAACGTGATCGCCGACGAAGCCCGCGCCGATATCATGATCCGCCTGGTGGGCGATTCCAGCGAAACCAAGGCCGCGCTCCAGCGCGCCGCCGCCGGCCGCGCCGAACTGCGCGAGGTCATCGAAATTCCCGCCGTCCGCCTGGGCGCGGTGGACGGCATTCCGACCACCGTGGTGGCGTTCACCACCGATATCCCGGCGTTCCACGGCGTATGGGGCGAACCGTTCCTGATCGGCCCCGGCACCATTCACGTGGCGCACACCTTGGAAGAGCGCGTGCCCAAAGCCCAGCTCACCGAAGCTGTGGACATCTACCAACGCATCGTAAAGGAATTATGCAAACGCGAATCGAAGTAGGCATACTCGGCGCCACCGGCATGGTGGGCCAGCACTTTATTAAGTTCCTGCAGGGGAACCCGTGGTTCGACCTCAAGTGGCTGGGCGCCAGCGACCGCTCCGCCGGCAAGAAGTATAAGGACGCCATGACGTGGCACCTGGCCGGCGGCACGCCCGATAGCGTCGCCGGGCTCACCGTGGATGAGTGCAAACCCGGCAACGCGCCGCGCCTGGTCTTCTCCGCCATGGACGCCGGCGTGGCCACCGAAATCGAGCGCGCCTTCGCTCAAGCCGGACACGTCGTGGTCTCCAACTCGCGCAACCATCGCATGGAGCAGGATGTTCCGCTGCTCGTGCCGGAAATCAATCCCGATCACCTCAAACTCGTGCCCGGCCAACAGCGCGCCCGCGGGTGGAAAGGCCAGATCGTCACCAATCCGAATTGCTCCACCATAGGCCTGGTGATGGCGCTCGGTCCGCTCAAGCAGTTCGGCATCACCAAGGTGATCGTCACCACCATGCAAGCCATCTCCGGCGCGGGCTATCCCGGCGTCCCCTCGATGGACATCATGGGCAACGTGATCCCGTTCATTGGCGGCGAAGAAGAAAAGATGGAGATGGAGACGCAGAAGATTCTGGGCGATTTTGCGGGCGATCGCATCGCGCCGCTGGCCGCCAAAGTCAGCGCCCACTGCAATCGCGTCGCCGTGGTGGATGGGCACACCGAAACCGTGTCCGTGGAGTTCTCCTCGAAGCCGAGCGAGCCCGATCTGCGCCAGGCGCTCGAAAGCTTCCGCGGACTGCCGCAGGAGCGCAATCTTCCCAGCGCGCCGCCGCGCCCCGTGATCTACATGGATGCTGCCAACCGCCCGCAGCCGCGCAAAGACGCCGAACGCGAGCGCGGCATGGCCGCCTTCGTGGGACGCCTCCGCGTCTGCCACGCGCTGGATTACAAATTCGTCGTGCTCAGCCACAACACCATCCGCGGCGCGGCCGGCGCGGCCGTACTGAATGCCGAGCTGATGCATTCGGAAGGGATGCTCGACTCATGATCGTCATGAAGTTCGGCGGCACCTCGGTGGAGTCCGCCGCCGCCATCACGCGCGTTGCCGGCATCGTCCGCGCGCGCCAAGCGCGCCGTCCCGTGGTGGTGGTTTCCGCCATGGGGAAGACCACCAACCGGCTGCTCGAAATCGCCAGCACCGCCATCGGGGGCAAGCGCGAGGAATACATCCGCCAACTGCACAACCTGCGCGACTACCACTCGCGCGAGGCGCGGCTCATCGTCCCCTTGGCCGACCGCGCCGATCTCGACCGCTTCCTCGACGAGCACTTCCAGGAACTCACCGAGCTGGTCAAAGGGCTGGCCGTGCTCGGCGAACTCACGCCGCGCTCCATCGACGCCATCTCCAGCTACGGCGAACGCCTCTCCAGCTACATCGTCACGCTCGGCTTCCGCCACTTCGGCATGCCGGCCGAGCACGTGGATTCGCGCAACGTGCTGATCACCGATAAGCGCCACACCCAGGCGACCCCCAACTTCCCGGAAACCTACGCGCGCCTGTCGAAAACCATTCCGCCGCTGGCCGCCCAAAGCGTGGTCGTGATGGGCGGCTTCATCGCCTCCACGGAGGAGGGCGTCACCACCACGCTGGGCCGCGGCGGCAGC
>JADGNT010000774.1 GCA_017883345.1 Candidatus Solibacter sp.
GATGCGGGGCGATGTAGCCGCTCTCGCCGCCGCCCACGGAGTAGGGCGCCGTGCCGCCGCGCCCGCCGCGCCCGCCCGCCGCGCTCGAAACACAAATGGATCGGTGGTCTTCCACAGTCCGCCGCCGGTGGCGCCGAAATAGTATTCCAGCGGGCGGCTGGAGCTGCCCGCCGATGCGATGGATCGACCGCCGCGCGCCGGTCCGATGCTCCGCCAGGTGAGCGAACTGAAGATCGCCGGGTCATAGGACGCAAACGCACACCAGGCCAGCAGTCCAAACCATGTTTTCCGCATGCCGGGAATTATACCCCGCCGGCTGGCCGCGCGCGGTGTTAAACTCCGCATTATGAAAGGCAATCCGAAAGTCATCGCAGCACTCAATGAAGCCCTCAAGGCAGAGTTGACGTCGATCAACCAATACTTCCTTCACGCCGAGATGTGCGAGAACTGGCACTTCAGCCGTCTGGGCAACGTCTTCAAGAAAAAGTCGATCGATGAAATGAAGCATGCCGAAGCGCTCATCGAGCGCATATTCTTTTTCGATGCCACGCCCAACCTGACCGAACCGATGCAGCTCAACATCGGCAAGAACGTTAAGGAACAACTGGAAAGCGACCTCAAGCTGGAGATCGAGGCCGTGGCGCGCTATAACGAGGCGGCCCGCATCGCCCGCGAAGAAGGCGACAACGCTTCACGGGAATTGTTCGAACGCCTCCTCAAAGCCGAAGAAGAGCACGTCGACTGGCTGGAGGCGCAGGTGTACCAGATCCAGGAAGTCGGCTACGAGCGTTACCTCACCGAGCAGATTCGGGAAGAAAAGTAGCGCAGTACTCCGTTCGGAGTTACGGTTACGTATTGCGGCGCAACCAACCCCTTACGGTCGTGGCTCTGATCGGAGCCGCGCGCGTTAGCAAGCGGTTTTTATCCGGGGCGCTACCAGTTCGTCTCCCAGACCCGGGCGACGGGGTATCGCCCCGCGTCGCCCGCTTCGTATTTCGATTGCTGGAACCACCACTGCAAGCGCGCCCGCGCGTCGGCGGCGAACTGCGCATCTGGTGCACGGGAAAGAGATGCCGGCTTTCGTAGATTTCCAGGCGTCGCGCAATCTTGGCGCCGGCAAGCACCGCGATGCTCGGATGGTCTCGGCGAACCTGGGGTCGGTGAAGAAGTTCGGCGATATGCGGTGGCTGTACTCGTTTGCCGTCAAGGACGCCAACGCCCTGATCGCGCAGTTCGCCGAGGACGATGTGGCGGCCCGGCGTTGTCGGCGCCATCGGTAATCAGCAGCAGCGCGCGGCGCCAGTTGGCGCCCTTTCGCATCTTGGTGTGGTTGGATAGCCTCGGAGTGTGGCTGCGCGCGGGCCGTCCTGGCGGGCGGTCCGCGCGCGGGCTGGCTTACTGCTGGCCTTCGAGGCCCGATAGGCGGCGTTCGTGGCTCTCAACGATGCTGAGCAGCTTGTCGAATCGCTTGTCCCATCGCTGGTCTGACTCGGCGAATCGTTTTTCGTGATCGCGTTGCATGGCGGCAACGAGTTCGAGGGTTTGGACTACGGCTTCCAGGCGCTCATCGATGGAGGGTTTGTGCGTTGGGTTGTCTTTGCTCATGGAGTTGGCATGCTCCTGTGTTCAGTTTAGCTGCTTTCCTTGGCGAGTTTGGCTGCGGAGCGCGCGCGGGCGCTGGCCGCGCTTGTGCAGGCGGAATTGCTGCTCGGCCTCGCGCGTTTCGGTGAAGTGGATCCCGGCAATGCGCGAGAGTGCGACGTACACAAACCATCCGTAGCTGTGGGGTTGAAGCGCGCTGTCTTGGCTCGCCTTTTCTGAGAGGTCGCGTGTAGCGATTCGGATGCTATGGTGCGGTGCGTGTTCCGCGGCTGCAGCGAGGTAGGTAGCAAGCCGGAGGGCCGCTTCCTTGAGTCTGGGCGCGATCGCGGCCAGAGCGGCGGCGGCGGAAGTGACTTCCGATAACGAATATTATGTAAACTTTTGTGGCCATCACTCGAGACGGGGCTGGCTCCCCGGGTTGGACTCCTGCCCGTCGCCGAACGCCTCGGGCTTGGCGGTGGGCACGCCGCCGATTCACCCTCGGGCACTCGCCATCGGGCGATGGCCTACCATGTTAGAGCGTCGCAAATCATGTAGATCACGATCCTAACCTAAAGTAATGCTCGACTGAGCATGCGCCGCCGAGACGGGGCTGGCTCCCCGGGTTGGACTCCTGCCCGTCGCCGAACGCCTCTGGCTTGGCGGTGGGCACGCCGCCGATTCACCCTCGGGCACTCGCCCTCAGGAAATGGCCTACCATGTTAGAGCCTCGCAAATCATGTAGATCACGATCCTAACCTAAAGTAATGCTCGACTGAGCATGCGCCGCCTGATGACACCGGATCCCGGCTTGATCGCGACCAGGTGCTGTTCCTGAGCCATGGCGTCGGCGATCTGGGTGGCAAAAAAACGGCCCGGCCCCCGCTGAAAGGGGCCGAGCCAATTGGGAAGAAACTGATCCTTGGTTGGTTGGGAAGGAAATTCTTTACCGGCCGCGGCTACCGCGATTGCCGCTACCGCCGCCGGAATTGCCGCGCGGCGCGCTGCCGCCACCGTTGCTTCGTGGAGCGGGCGCGCTCTGGCGCGGCGCGCTGTAGCTGGGCGCGCTCTGGCGCGGCGCGCTGTAACTCGGCGCGCTCTGGCGCGGCGCGTTATAGCTGGGAGCGCTGTAACTGGGACGCTCGCGAACCACCGGGGGCGCGATCCTTAAAGACTCCTGGCGGCTTGCGCCGCCACTGGGCGCGTTGTAGCGCGGCGCCTGATTGCCCGGGCTGGAGCGGTAATCCTGCCGGGGTGCGCTGGGCGTCTGGCCCTGGCCGGGGGCGCTGTTGCCGCCGCCCGGGGCGCCGAAGCGCTGCCATCCACCGCGGCTGTCATTGCTGCGCGGGGCGGACGGCTGGTTAACCTGCGGGCTGGCCGACGGGCGGTCGTTGCGCTGCGCCTGACCCGTGCTGCCGAAGCCGTTGCGATTCACGGCGGGCTGATTTCCCTGCCCTGCCGCCGGCTG
>JADGNT010000775.1 GCA_017883345.1 Candidatus Solibacter sp.
TTTTGGTTCCGGGGACCGATTGCTCTGTCGGAAGGTAACACAATCCGATGTTCTTGTTTAAGGTTGGTGAGGGGCCGCCACTGGTGACCCAACCGGCGGCGGTGCCGTCGATGAAGACTTCGTAGCCGTCGCGGCCAATTCCGCGGCCGCGCATTTCAAAGCCGATGAGCTTGCGCCGGAGACCGCTCTCCCGCTGTTTGACCAGCGCGGCCCGGCCCACGAACTCGCCTTTGTCGAGTTTGACGATCCACCCGAGATCGGCTTCCAGCGGCGAGATCGAGGCGTCGATTTCGTGGCCGTAGAGCGCCATCTTGGCCTCCAGCCGCAGGGTATTGCGCGCGCCCAGCCCACAGGGTTTAATACCGAATTCGGCGCCGGCGTCACACACCCGCTGCCACATGCGTACGGCATCCGCCGGCGGCACGTAGATTTCGAAACCGTCTTCGCCGGTGTAGCCGGTATGGGCGATGCGCGCGGGCGTGCCGGAGACTTCGCCGTCGGTGAACCAATAATACTTGATGCCGCCGAGATCGACCGGCGTCAGTTTTTGCAGGGTCGCCCTGGCTTTGGGCCCCTGGATGGCGATCTGCGCGTACCGGTCGCCGTTGTTCTCGACGACGGCGTCGAAATGGTTCTGGGCGGCGATGTGGGCGAAGTCCTTATCCTGATTGGAGGCGTTGACGCAGAGGAAGTAATGATCGTCGGCGACCTTGTGGACCAGGATGTCGTCGACGAAGCCGCCGTGCTCGTACAGCAGGCCGGAGTAGTGCGCCTGGCCGAGTTTCAGTTTGTGGACGGCGTTGGTGGTGACGTAGTCGGTGAGGTTGGCGGCTTCGGGACCACGAATCTCGATCTCGCCCATGTGGCTGACATCGAAGACGCCGACGGCATTGCGCACGGCGTTGTGTTCGTCGATGATGCCGGAGTATTGGACGGGCATGTCCCACCCGCCGAAATCCACCATCCTGGCGCCGAGGGCGCGATGGACAGAGTTCAGGGGCGTAACGCGGAGAGCGGGCGCGGCTGGCATGAAAATCCAGGCTAACAGCACCGGAAGGGGGTGTCAATTCAGCGGGCAGTGGGACAGACCATCGCTGCGTGGTCTGTCATTCCCGGCTAAAGCACGGCAGTTCGACAGACGACACACAACGATCGTCTGTCCCACCACCTGGAAACTCCTGGCTTAAGCGCCGACCGCCATGGCCGGTTGGACTACTTGGGGTCGAAAAAACCGTGGGGCATGGAACGGCTGGAAGCGGTATCCGATGCCGAAAATGGTCTCGATGTACTGATCGGCATAGCCGCCCAGTTTCTTGCGGAGGCGGCGCACGTGGACGTCGAGGGTGCGCGTGCGGATTTCGGGGCTGTAGCCCCACACCTGCATCAAAAGCGCTTCGCGCGGGATGATTTCGCCCGCGTGCTGCACCAGTAACGCCAGTAAATCGTACTCCTTACGGGTCAACGTCATGCGTTCGGAGTCGAGTATCACAGCCTGTTGAGTGAAGTCCATCGCGAGGTGTTCGTCGCGATACGGCATCACTTGATAATTGTTCCCTGCTTGAAGCATTCCCATGCGCCCTCCTTGAATAGGCGTCTATAAGTAATGCTACGAGCGAGCGTATATAAGGTGATGGCGAACATGTAAAAACATTGTAAAAAGGGGCGGAGGGCTCTTGCCTATTCGACAGGATATGGTCCCGGATTGGCCACGCGCAGCTCTTTTTCATGCATGTCGAAGGCGCGCACGGTGTAGCGGACGGCGCGTGCGGAATCGGCCATTTCGGAGTGGAAGACGCCTTCCCGTCCGGCTGCCAGGGTATCTTCGTCGATGATGGCCTTCTGGCTGGTCACGACTTCTTTCTCCGGCGAGCGGAAATCGAAGACGATCACCAACCCGTGCAGCGGCTTTTCGCCGGTGACCCGGACCTTGCCATCGACCGAGATTTTGGCGGCTTCGCGCACGGCTTTGGTTTCCAGAATCTGGACGTCCGCCGGTTTCCTGGCTTTCTGCTGCGCGGCCGCGGCGAATAAAGCGAGGCACAGCAATACGATGGTCGAGACCCTCATGCGCCCCAGTGTATCAGGTGGGTTCGGGCAGTTGGGGGCCATGTTTGCGTGACGATTCGGTAGTGCGGGTCAATCGGTATGGCTTGCCGGGAGCGCCCGAATTCGGATGTTCCGGCGCGTGACTACCCCGAAAAGGCCCGCCCAGTCCGGCCGGGCGCGTACTGCGGCAAGGACGAGTGGGGCTATTTCGACCGGGTCCTGCGGCGTAATGCGAAACAGGAGTATGCCGCATGAGGCGGGTAATGCCGCTTTGAAGGCCAACTCGCCGAAATCCTTGTCGAAGGTGAGGAGAGTTCGGTTCTCCTCCGCGCAAAGCTGAAGCACACATCGATCACTTGCGCTGGCGTGGGTATCACCGCTCCACACAACGTCAAAACCAGCGTCGCGGAGAACTTCAACCGCCAGACGAGGGAAATTCTCGTCCGCCAGCAACTTCATGCCGGTTCCAGCGGGAAGATCTTTTCTGAATGGAGCAGTTCGCTGGCGTAGCCCAGGCAGGCCTGGATGTCTTCGGGAGTCAGATGGGGGTAGTTCTCCAAAATCTGCTCACGGGACCAACCCGCGGCTAGAAGGTCAACCACCCACTCTACCGAAATTCTCGTACCGCGCACCACAGGCTTGCCCACCAGAACCGCAGGGTCAATTACGATGCGATCTTGCCAAGGCATACCCTCAGACTACCAGAAGGCTGGTGCGGGGGCACCCCTTCCCACACCGGACTACTCCTTCCCGGTTGCCGTATGACATAATGTGAACTCTCTCCAATAACTTGCGCACCGTTCCAGGCGGAAGGAGAATCTTCATGAAAGACATCAGTCTGAGCAGGCGGGCGGTGATGTTGGGCGTGGCTGCGCTTCCCATTGTGCGGCAAGCCGCCGCCCAGGCACGCCCCAAACCCGTCGTGGTGTCGAGTGCCAACGCGTTCAACGGCGGCATCAACTGCTGCGCCAAGGCCATGGAGCTGATCCAGGGC
>JADGNT010000089.1 GCA_017883345.1 Candidatus Solibacter sp.
CGCAACCCGTACGATCCATCTTGCCGCCGCCGATGTGCCCGATCGATTTGGCGGGCAGGTCCAAGAACCGCCCAAGCCGCTCCTGCCACTGATCGAGCAGCTGCTGACGGTGAACGACAACCAGAGTGTTGACCTTGCGCTTCGCGATCAGCCACGCCGCAACGGTGGTCTTCCCGAATGCCGTGGGAGCGCACAGGATACCTTCGTCGTGGGCGGTGATCTTCGCGACGGCTTCCTCCTGGAACGGCCGAAGCTGACCCCGGAACTCCGCTTCAATCGGCGTGCCCGCGTACCGTTCGTCCCGAACTTCGGGCCGGATCTTGTGCGCCTCGAGAAGTGCCAAGGTCTCCGCCAGACATCCGCGCGGCACGGCGATGTGCTGAGGAAATTCCTGGCCGCACGCGATTACACGCGGCTTGTCGTACGTCGAGAGTCGCATCGCCTGAGCCTTGTAGAACTCCGGGTTCTGAAATGCCGCCAGCCGGAGTAGTCGATTCAGCATGGCCGGCGGCAGATCCTTCTTCTCCACGTAAACGAGATTCGCGCGAACGATCTGAACAGTTCTTGGCAGCGGCCCTTCGATCGGCTTTTCCTTCCGCTTGCGGGAAGGCGGCAAGGTCCACGGGTCTTGAACACCCTCATCGTCGGTGATGCTCCTCCGAACGCCGACCAGGTCGCCTTTGTTTTGTGCTTCCGCGACGATCTCCTCCGCAGCCTCGACCGGCATTCGTCGCATCGTCGAGAGGAACTGCCATTGATCTGGATGCGGATTGAAGTCGGAGTCGATGAACACGCTGTTGCCCGCCTTGCGCGGCGCAAACTGTAGGGGGAGAGCAATCAGGTTCCCGAACCCTCCCTTAGGCATCGTATCCTGGTTGGGGAAAAGGCGATCATAGGAATCGAGACCGAGTTGGTGCCGACGCTCCATGGTTCGTGTGAGCAGTACGCATCCGAGTTTGCGCGCGGTAATTGCCGGCAACGCCCGATCGAAGAAGATCCAAATGTGGCCACCCTTCCCGGAACGGGAACGCTCCAAGGCAGCGGGCACGTTCAACTCCTGGCAGGTCTCTAGGTATGCCAGCGAGTCGTACTCCCACGTCTTCTTGTCGAAGTCTGCCGCCAGAAACCAGCACGTTTCGTCGGGCAGCAGCGCGTATACGCCAACCGTTTCCTTGCCCAGGAGGTGGCTCTCGATGACGGCGTCGGTCAGCGGGATAAACTTCCGTGTCTTCTGGTCGACTTTCTTCCGCTCCTCCGGGCGGCTTCTGTTGATCGCGTTCCAGTCCTTTACGACCACCGGCATATATCCGTGTCGGCCGTCATCATTCTCCCATCGCCGTGCGTAAACATCTTCTCTCCCGCGAAACAGGGTTCGAAAGAGCGCGATCCTCTTTCTGGCACGCTCCTCCTTGTCCACCGGTGGCGCCATCTCGGCGGTTTTGGTTGGAGGCTGATTCTCTGCCGCGAGTTGCGGAATCGGAATGCTGTGAACCGCCAGAAGCCGCCGCAGGCGAGCATTCTCCTCGCGGAGGCGAACGTTCTCCTGCTCTGGCGGTTCGAATGGAAGAGATTCTGAACCGATCTCAGTCATAACGGTGCCCCGGCTAAATGCACCCCGTCAGCACTTCCGCCAGGGCTTTCAAAACGGGCCTTGCCCGCCTGTTCGTTGCGGAACCAACGGCTTTGTTGATGCTACCTCAAATCGGGTCGCTCGTTGGGTTTTGGACCCAACGGGTTGCAGTCTCTCTGGCGGCACGCGTGCTCTTGTGGCGACTGGCCAGATCCATGGGCCCGGTTGGGTTGCGCCGAGGGAACATGAGGAAAATCAGTGCCTTGGCGCGCGTCGGCAGGGCGATTCTAAGTTCGCAAAGTGAGGAGGTTGGAAGGATATCGCCGCCTGCGTCGGAGGGGTGAAAATCGACCGCAGCTAGACCAGTTTGGTAGCAGTCTGGTAGCAGGCCCTTTTTACTCTATTTTTGCTTGTCTTGGAAGTTATTGATTAGGAGGGAGTTTTGGTTGCGGGGGGAGGATTTGAACCTCCGACCTTTGGGTTATGAGCCCAACGAGCTACCAGACTGCTCCACCCCGCACAACCATTCTATCGCATGCCAACCCTCCGGTCAAATTCTGGTTACATAATTCTCCCGCCCACCCTTAGTACAATGAGGGTGTGCCTCGCCTCGTAGTTCCGGCGGCCCTCGCGCTGGCCGCCGTTTTATCGGCCCAAACTGCGCTCTTTCCCCTCAAAGACCTCAAACCTGGGATGCGCGGCACCGGCCGCACTGTCTTCAACGGGAACAAAATCGAGGACTTCCAGGTCGAAATCCTCGGCGTGCTCGACAATATCGGCCCCAAGGAATCGCTCATCCTCGCCCGCCTCTCCGGCGGACCACTGGAACATACCGGCGTCATGCAGGGCATGAGCGGCAGTCCGGTCTACATTGATGGCAAACTCGTGGGAGCGGTCGCCATGGCCTTCCCGTTTGCCAAGGATCCCATCGCCGGCATCCGCCCGATCGAGGCCATGCTGCGCACCTCTTCCGCCGCCACGCCGCCCTCCCCCACGCCCGGGCCCGCCGCGCCCGGCCAGCGCGCCGCCCTGGGGCTCAACGAGCGCGACCTCACCCGCCGGATTCCCCGCCCCGAGCCTGCGCTGGGCGGCGAGGCCCGCATGATCGACATCGCCACGCCTGTCTCCTTCGGCGGATTCAGCCGCGCCACCCTCGACGCCTTCGCGCCGCAACTCCGCGCCCTGGGACTGGAGCCCCGCCAGGGAGTGACCAGCGGCGGCAAAATCGAACCCGGCATGGGCAATCCCGCCGACCTCAAGCCCGGCGCCATGATCAGCGTCCAACTGATGGCCGGCGATCTTTCGGTGGGCGCCGATGGCACCGTCACCCACATCGACGGCAATCGCATCTACGCCTTCGGCCACCGCTTCCTGGATATCGGTTCCACCGCCCTCCCGTTCGCCCGCGCCGAAGTCCTCACGCTGCTCGCCAACACCAACACCTCCTTTAAAATCTCCACCGCCAAGGAATGGATGGGGACCATCTACCAGGACCGCAACACGGCCGTGGCCGGCGAATTGGGCAAGCGTCCGGTCATGGTGCCGGTGTCGGTCAGCCTGTCGCGCGCCGGCAAACCGGTGGAGAGCTACCAACTGCAGATGGTCAACGACACGCTGCTTTCGCCGCTGCTGCTGCAGATGGCGGTGTTCAGCGCCATCGACGCCACCGAGCGTACCGTGGGCGCCGGCAGCATCCGCGTCACCGGCCAGATCGAATTCCAGAACGGGACCGCCCCCCTCCGCATCGACAATATGTACGCCGCCGACAACGGAAGCCCCATGCTGGCCTCTCTCTCCGCCGCCGTCCCCGTCGCCTTCGTCATGCAGGGCGGTTTTGAATCCATCCAACTGAAGAAAGTCTCGCTCAATCTGCAAGCCTTCGACCAGAAGAAGCAGCTCACCATCGACGGCATTGCCACCTCGCGCCACGACGTCCGCGCCGGCGAAAAGGTGCAGCTCATTGTCTCCCTCACCGGCGAGAATGGCGCCGACACCGTCCGCCGCGTGGCATACCAGGTGCCCATCGGCGCGGAACCGGGCATGCTCTACTTCACCGTAGCCGACGCCAACACCGCCAACATTGCCGATTTCCGCCAGGTGCTGACCGCTACCGCGCGCACCCCCGGCCAACTGGTTTCCATTGTCAACAACCTGCACCCGAATACCAAGGCCTACATCCGCGTGTGGCGCGCCGACCCGGCGTTCCAACTGGAGGGCGCCGATCTGCCCGACCCGCCGGCTTCGGTTTCCCTGATCCTGGCCGGCTCGCAATCCAGTTCCGCCGGCATCACCCAGACCCGCAACTCCAAAATCGCCGAAATGGAGATCGACATCGGCGACATGGCGGTGACCGGCTCCAAAACCGTCCAGGTGGAAGTAAAGGAATGACTCTCTCCATGCGCCACTTCGCATGTGCCGCCGCTCTGTGCGCGGCGCTCGCTCCCACCGCCTTCCCCAGCGGCACCGCCACTTGGGAGCTGAACTCGTATGCGGATTTCATCCGTGGACGCTTCAACGGCCTTTCGCTGAGCCGCGAAGGCCGGCTCTCCCTCTCCCCCAAGGTCGAGACCCTGTTCACCAGCGATCAGCCCGTCATCTGGGCCTTGGCCCAAGCCCCCGATGGCGCGATCTACGCCGCTACCGGACATCGCGGCCGCCTGTACAAGATCGAAGGTCCCGCCAAGAGCACGCTGCTGTGGACCGCGGCCGAGCCCGAGATTTTCGCCCTCGCCGTGGATCGCTCCGGTGCGCTTTACGCCGGCACCTCGCCCGATGGCAAGGTCTACCGCATCGAGAATGGCAAGGTCACCGAATACTTCGCGCCCAAGGCACGCTACATCTGGTCGCTGGCCGTGGGCCCCGATGGCGCCCTCTACGTGGGCACCGGCGAGCAGGGCAAGGTCTTCCGTGTGGATAGCGCAGGGCACGGCGAGGTCTGGTATGAGACCGGACAATCGCACATTACCGGACTCGCCGTGGATACGCAGAACCGCGTGCTCGCCGGCACCGAGCCCAACGGCATCCTCTACCGCATCACCGCCAAGGACAAGGCATTCGTGCTTTACGACGCCAGCCTGCCGGAGATCCGGGCTATCGTCCCGATGCCCGATGGCACGGTGTACGCCGCGGCCCTGGGCGGGTCCACCACCAAGCGCGCGCAGGCAGCCAATCAGGCGGCCCAAGGCAACTCCGGCAGCGGCGCCGCGGTCACGTCGTCGGTCACCACCATCACCGTCGAAGCCCAGGCAGCCGAAATCAAACCACCCGACCCGACCAAGCCAACGCAAACTCCACCCGGCGCCGCGGCCACCTCCACCCCGCAGGTCAGCACGCAATTCACTCCCGTGGTGGATTCGAGCGGCGTCGAAAAGAGCGCCGTCTACCGCATCAACCCGGATAACACCGTCGAAACCCTGTGGAGTTCCAAGGAAGAAAACGTCTACGACCTCTTGGCGCTGGAGAAGCAAATTCTCTTCTCCACAGACCAGGACGGGAGGATCTACGGCCTCGCGCCCGATCGCCGCGTGACCCTCGTCACCCAGACCAATGAAGGCGAGACCACGCGCCTCCTCCCGGGCGATCACTCCGTGCTTGCGGCCACCGGAAATATGGGCCGCATCTACCGCCTCGGCGAAGTCCCCGGCCCCTCCGGTTCCTACGAAGCCCCCGTGCACGATTCCAGCACCGCCTCGCGCTGGGGCAGCCTCAGTTGGCGCGCCGATATGCCCGCCTCCAGCACCATCCAATTCCGCACGCGCTCCGGCAACTCCGCCAAGCCGGACCGCACCTGGAGCGATTGGAGCGAGCCCGTGACCAGCGCCGCCGGCAGCCGCATCGCCAGCCCCAACGCGCGCTACATCCAATGGAAAGTCGAGATGGCCGGCGCCGGCGGCGTCACACCCACCCTCAATAGCGTGACTCTGGCGTATCTGCCGCAGAATTCGCCGCCCGTGCTGAAGAGCATCAGCGTCGTCACCCAAGCCGCCGCCATCACGCAAGCCGCCGTCAAGAGCGGCGGCAGCACCTCCGCCTACAGCGTGACCGTCTCCGATGGCGACACTCCGGCCACCTCCGCCGGCACTCCCACCCAGACGCTGCCCCGTGCCGCAGCGCAACAGATCACCCTCACCTGGGTCGCCGAAGACCCCGACGGCGACCGCCTGGTCTACAACGTCTACTTCCGCGGGGAAGACGAAACCCAGTGGAAGCTGCTCCGCTCCAACACCCACGACAACTCCATGACCTTCGATGCCGATGTCCTGGCCGACGGCAAATACTTCTTCCGCGTCATCGCCAGCGACCGCGAGGCCAATCCGCCGGCCTCGGCGCGCGAAGCCACACTGGTCAGCGCACCCGTGATGATCGACAACACCCCGCCCGTGGTGACCCTCGGCGAAGTGCGGCGCACGGGCGCTACCGCCCACGTCGAGTGGGAGGCCAGCGACCGCGCCAGCGCCCTGCGCCGCTGCGAATACTCGCTCGACGCCAACAGTTGGGTGCCGATGGAATCGGTCGACGGCGTGATCGATTCCCAAAACGAAAAGTTTGCCCTCGATCTCAACGGTCTCTCCCCCGGAGAGCACCTCCTGGTAATTCGCGCCGCCGATAGCGCCAACAATACCGGCGTCGCCAAAGTCATCCTCAAATGACCGCCACGATCTCCCATTTCGAAGAGCTGTTGAAGACCGTGCCGCGGCGCTTGGCCGATATCGCGGACGCCGCCGCCGCGCACAAACCCGGGCCGAATCGCTGGTCGAAGAAAGAGATTCTCGGCCACTTGATCGATTCGGCCGCCAACAACCACCAGCGGTTCGTGCGTGCGCAAAGCGCCCCGCTCCTGGAATTCCCGGAGTACGCACAGGAGTTCTGGGTGGCCACCCAGGCTTACGCCGCAGAACCCTGGCCCGATCTGGTCAACCTCTGGCTGCTGCTCAATCGACACCTGCTGCACGTGGTGAAGGCGATGCCGGCCGAGGTGTTGTCGCACGAGTGCGTGATCGGCGGACGCCCCGCCGTGACACTCGAAGCGCTGGCCGCCGACTATCTCCGCCACGTAGACCATCATCTGGCGCAGTTGCTGGGATAGCGGGCTCCTTAAGAACCGGACAACCCTGTTGTTGTTGCTTGCCTGGGCGATCATGCCGGTGTACCGTAAGAGTTGTGAGCCCTCTCGAAAACATCGTCGAGGACCTGAAGACGCTGCCGCCGGACAGGCTGGAAGTTGCCGCCGACTTCGTGCACCGGCTCAAGCGGATCAGCGAGGAAGAGCGCCAGGCGATTCTCAGCCAGACCGCCGGAAGTCTCTCTGCGGAGGACGCCGACGCGATGGAGAAGGCCATCGAGGAAGGCTGCGAACAAATCAATGAACACGGCTGGTAGTGTCCTGTTGGACACCAGCGTCGTGATTCCGCACCTCCGCGGTGATCGGGCACTCTCCGCTCGTCTTAGCCAGCTTGCCAGCATCCATATCCCGTGGGTGGTGCTGGGCGAACTCCGGTTCGGCGCGAGGCGGGCAGTCCGGCCGGACGAAGCGCTTGCACAAGTCCGCGCATTCCTCAGGACCGTCGCGTTGCTGCTGCCCGACGAAGGCACCGCCGAACACTACGGCGATCTCAAGGCCGAACTCGCGCGGCTCGGCAAGCCTATTCCCGACAACGATCTCTGGATCGCGGCGATGGCCAGGCAGTACGACTTGCCGCTGGCAACCAGGGACGCGCATTTCGCGGCGGTGCCGGCGTTAACGACGCTCGCCTGGTAAGTGTCGTCGCCTGGAACTCCGCGACATATTACCCTGATCTCATGCCCGTATCCCGCCGCGCCTTCCTCGGCGCCGTCCCCGCCGCGCTCGCCGCGCAACCTGCCGCTCCGGCCGGCATCAACCGCCGCGACGTCGTTTCGCGCCACAACCCCACGCTGCGCGCCATCGACCCGCGTTCCCCTCTCTCCGTCGGCAACGGAGAATTCGCCTTCACCGCCGACCCCACGGGCCTACAAACTTTTCCCCAACCCTACCTAACCCAGATGCCCCTGTGCACGCAATCGCAATGGGGCTGGCACACCGCGCCCAACCCCACCGGCAAAGGGCCGGCCGATCTCCGCCTCGCCGAATTCGACACCTTCGGCCGCAAAGTGGGCTACCCCACATCGAGTGACGGCCAGAAGCCGCTCTTCGATTGGCTCCGCGAAAATCCGCACCGCCTGCACCTGGGCCGCATCGGCTTCGCCATCGACAAGCCCGAAGACGTCCGCTTCATCCAGCAGACGCTCCACCTCTGGACCGGCATCCTCCACAGCGAGTTCGCATGGCGCGGACAAACTATCGCGGTGGAGACCTGCTGCCACCCCGCCCAAGACCTGATCGCCGTCACCGTCCGCGGCCGCATTCCGGTGGTCTTCGAGTTCCCCTACGGCTCCAGCGCCATGAGCGCCGCCGATTGGACCCACCCGGAGAAGCACAGCACGCGCCAGCAAGCGGCCACGCCTTACGGTCTCGACCTGGACCGCCGCCTGGATGGTGACACCTACACCGTCCGCATCGCCTGGCCCGGCATCGCAGCCGCCATCCAGCAGGAGTCCGCGCACCGCTTCGTGCTGACTCCCGCCACTGATCGCCTCGCCTTCTGCTGTGGCTTCCATCGTGCCAGCCACACCCCCGCCGACCCTTCCGCCACCTTTGCCGCCGCGGAGAAGCACTGGTCCGCCTTCTGGACCTCCGGCGCCGCCATCGATCTCTCCGCCGCGCCCGACCCCCGCGCCCGCGAACTGGAGCGGCGCATCGTACTCTCCCAGTACCTGACCGCCATTCAGTGCGCCGGTTCCATCCCCCCGCAGGAAACCGGACTCACCTGCAATAGCTGGTACGGCAAGTTCCACCTGGAAATGCACTACTGGCACGCCGCGCACTTCGCATCTTGGGGCCGCCCCGCGCTGCTGGAGCGCAGCCTCGGCTGGTACAACGCGATTCTGCCGAGTGCCCGTGAAAAGGCCAAACAGCAGGGCTACGCCGGCGCGCGCTGGCCCAAGATGACGGCCCCCGACGGCCGCGACAGCCCCTCACCCATCGGCCCGCTGCTCATCTGGCAACAGCCGCACCCCATCGCCATGGCCGAGATGATCTACGCCGCGCACCCCACCCGCGACACCCTGGCGCGCTACCGCGACCTCGTTTTCGAATCCGCCGAATTCATGGCGAGCTATGCCCACTACGACGCCAAAAGCGCGCGCTATGTCCTGGGTCCGCCCGTGATCCCCGCCCAGGAAAATCACCCGCCGCGCGAGACCTGGAACCCCACCTTCGAACTCGAATACTGGGACCACGCTCTCGCCATCGCGCAACGCTGGCGGGAGCGCGCCGGTCTCGCCCGCCAGCCCAAGTGGGACGAGGTTCGCGCCAAACTGTCCGCCCTGCCCGTCAAAGAGGGCGTGTACTTGGCGCATGAAAACTGCCCCCAGACCTTCACCGAACGCTCTCGCGATCACCCCTCCATGCTGGGCGCGCTCGGCGTCCTTCCCGGGAGGAAGGTGGATCGCGAAACCATGCGCCGCACCCTGAAGAAGGTCTTTGCCGTTTGGAAATGGGCCGACACCTGGGGCTGGGACTTCCCCATGGTCGCCATGACCGCCGCCAGCCTCCACGAGCCGGCGCTGGCCATCGACGCGCTGTCCATGGACACACCCAAGAATACCTGGCTCCCCAACGGCCACAACTGGCAGCGGGCGAATCTCCCGCTCTACCTGCCCGGCAACGGCGGCCTGCTTCTGGCCATCGCCCAAATGGTCCGCGAAAACGCGTTCCCGATAAACTGGAATGTGCGGCATGAAGGCTTTCCGCCAGCCATGGCGGCGGCGCGGTAGCGAGGTGGGACAGACGATCGTCTTGCGTCGTCTGTCTTCTTTACCCATCCACCACCTACCCGCGCAGCACCTCGGCGAACATCGCTCGATCCACATTTCCTCCCGAGAGCACCGCCGCCACCCGCTTACCGCGCAACCCGTCACGCTCCTGCAGGATGGCCGCCACCGCCGCCGCGCCCGCGCCCTCGGCGACATTGTGCGTGTCGTCGAAGATGGCCCGCATGGCCGCCGCCACTTCGTCGTCGTTGACCATCACCACGCGCGAAACGTGCGCGCACAGCAGTGCCACCGCGCCGCCATCGGGAGCCGGCACCGCCATGCCATCGGCCAAACGCGTCCGCGCCGGCGACACCACCACTTCGCGCCGCAGGAACGATTCGTAGTACGCCCGCGCGTGCGCCGACACCACCCCCACGATCTCCGTCTTCACCCCCAGCGCCTGGCGCGCCGCGCACATCCCCAGAATCCCCGACCCCATGCCGATGGGCACAAACGCCACGTCGATTGGCCCCACCGCGCGGAACAATTCCCACGAATAGGTGGCCGTCCCTTCGATCAGCCACTGGTGGAACGACGGCACGTAGTGGTGCCCCTCGGCCTCCGCCCAGCGGCGCGCTTCCTGCCGCGCCTCTTCGAAATCCTCTCCGTGCTCCACCAGCCTGGCGCCCAACGATTGCATCGCCCGATTCTTACCCGGCGAGTTGCCGTGCGGCACATACACCACCGCTTCGACCCCTTCGCGCCGCGCCGCGAACGCCACCGCCTGCCCGAAATTGCCGCGCGTGGCCGTCACCACGACCCGTGCCGCGCCGCCGGCTTCCCGCAATCGCCGGAAATACACCAGCGCGCCGCGGATTTTGAAGGCGCCCAGCGGCCCGTGATTCTCGTGCTTCAGCCAGACCTCGCATCCGGCACGCTGGCTCAGCAACGGCCAGCAATACTGCGCCGTGGGCGGCATCGCCTCATACACAATCTGGCACGCGTTTTCGATTTTTTGGCGTGAAGGAAACGTCATTGTTCACCAACATTATATTTTTATTTGCCGCAATCGCAATAACTTACGAAAATGCCCCCGGTGTAGCCAGAAATTGTAATGCTACCGTGAAATTGGATAGAGGTCGCGCGCACCACACCGCGCGGCCGCAACAAGTTTTCTTGCTGGCCAGCAAGCGTTGCATGTGCGGTGGTACTGACTTCCCGCAAGCCCTTGAAAGCTTAACGGTGGTTCCCCTACGTGGAGGAGACCGACGGGAAGATCTTCCGTTCGAACGGATAATCGCC
>JADGNT010000776.1 GCA_017883345.1 Candidatus Solibacter sp.
CGAGCTCGGCGCAGACCGGCGCGAACCCCTGCGGCCGCTCCGCCGGATTCTTGGCGGTGCAGCGCGCGATCAGGCCGCAGACCGATGGCGGTACGCCCGCCTCGTGCAGCGGCTCCATCTTCAACGGTTCATTCAGAATGCTGTAGAAGATGCGCTCCACGGCCTCGGCCTCCACCGGCTTCCTGCCGGTGAGCAGTTCGAACAGCAGCACGCCGAAGGCATACACATCCACCTGCTCGGTGATGTTCTCGCCAATGACCTGCTCCGGCGCCATGTAGAACGGCGTGCCCAGCACGTACCCGGCGCGCGTCATCTGCAAGCCTTCGGTCTTGGCGATCCCGAAATCGATCAGTTTGACCACGCCCGCGGCGTTGATGTGAATGTTCTCCGGCTTGAGGTCGCGGTGGATGATCTTCTGCGTGTGGACGTACGCCAGCGCGCACGCCACCTGGGCGGCGAGTTTCAACTTATTGCGCAGCTCGCCGGTGTGCCCGTTGCGCAGGGCGTGGCGCAGATCCTCACCGCGCAGGAACTCCATCACCATGAAGGGCCGGTGCTGATCGTCTTCGCCGAAATCGTAAATGCCCAGGACGTTGTCGTGGGTGAGGCTCCCGGCCATGCGCGCCTCGGCCAGAAATCGCTCCTTGACGTCGCTGTCCTGGCAGCCGGCCTCGGTCAGAATCTTGACCGCCACCGTGCGCCCGATCAGCGTATCGCGCGCCCGGTAGACGTGCGACATCCCGCCGCCCAGGAATTCCTGCAGCTCGTACTTGCCGATTCGCGCGGGAAGGTCCATTGGCACAGAACTATATCCTACCAACCCTGCTGCATTTTGGTGGTCAAGTCAGAGGTGGGACAGACGATCGGTTTGTGTCGTCTGTCAACTTGCCGTGCTTTAGCGAGGCTTGACAGACCACAAAAGGCGATGGTCTGTCCCACCCGGGCCCGCGGGCTGCAACCTGTCAAGGTGATGTATCATGCGACTTGGCCCCACAGAACCCTCTTCCCCCCGTCCCTAGCGCCGGTGCGCGCCGTCATTTGCCCTTGCTCCTGCTGCTGTTCGCCGGCAGCGGCTGCTCCGCCCTGATCTATGAAATCGTCTGGTACCAGTTGCTGCAACTGGTGATCGGGTCGAGCGCGGTTTCGCTCGGCGTGCTGCTGGCCACTTTCATGGGCGGGCTCTGCCTGGGGAGTCTCCTGCTGCCGCGGCTGAAACTCGGCGGACAGCATCCGCTGCGTGTGTACGGCAAGCTGGAACTGGGCATCGCCGCTTGCGGGATTCTGGTGCTGTTCCTGATGCCGCTGGTGGATTCGGTGTACACCTCCGCGGTGGGGCACGGCATGCCGGCCATCCTGCTGCGCGCTCTGGTGAGCGGGCTGTGCCTGTTGCCGCCCACGTTCCTGATGGGCGCGTCGCTGCCCGCGGCCGCGCGCTGGATCAAGGCGTCGCCGGAGGGCGTCGGCATGCTCGGAATGCTTTACGGCGCGAACACGGTGGGCGCGGTCTTCGGCTGCCTGCTGGCCGGCTTCTACCTGCTGCGCGTGTTCGATATGGCCACGGCCACTTTCGTGGCGGCGGCGATCAATGTGACCGTGGGGCTGGTGAGTTTCTCCCTCGCCAAACGGGCTCCCCAACACACGGCCGCCGACGACGCCAAACCGGCGATTGCGGCCGGAGCCTGGCCGGTCTACCTGACCATCGCGCTCTCCGGCGCGACCGCGCTCGGGGCGGAAGTCATCTGGACGCGCCTGCTCGGACTCATGCTCGGCGCCACGGTCTATACCTTCTCCATCATCCTGGCGGTGTTCCTGGTGGGCATCGGGATCGGCAGCACGGGCGGCTCCGTGCTGGCGCGCGGCGCGCGCCATCCCAAGGCGTTGCTCGGCTGGAGCCAGATGCTGCTGGCCGCGGCGGTGGCCTGGACGGCCTACCAGTTGTCGCATTCGCTGCCTTACTGGCCGATCAATCCACTGCTTTCCACCAGCCCGTGGTACACCTTCCAGATCGATATGGTGCGCTGTTTGTGGGCGCTGCTCCCGGCGGCGCTGCTCTGGGGCGCGAGCTTCCCGCTAGCCCTGGCGGCGGCCGCGAGCGCGGAGGGCGACCCCGGCCGGCTGGTGGGCGGCATCTACGCAGCCAACACCGGCGGCGCGATTTTGGGCGCGCTATGCTCCAGCATGATCCTGGTCCCGTGGATTGGGACCGGGCCGAGCCAGTCCGTGTTGATCGCCATCCTGGGGGTTAGCGGAATGCTGATGCTGCTCCCGCTAGGGCGGTCCCCATTCACCAGGATCCTGGCCGCGGGCGCGGCGCCGGCAATCGTAGTGCTGCTGGCCGGGACCGTCTCGCCGGTGCCGGGCATGCTGATCGCCTACGGGCGGCGCATGATGACTTCACTCGGCCGCTCCGAGGTTCTGTACACCGGGGAAGGCATCAACTCCTCGATTGCCATCACCAAGTGGGACGATGGCGCCATTCAATTCCATGTCAGCGGCAAGGTGGAGGCGTCGACGGAGTCCTACGACATGCGCCTGCAACGCATGCTGGGGCACCTGCCGGCGCTGGTGCACAAGGACCCGAAATCGGTGCTGGTGGTGGGCTTCGGCGCGGGCGTCACGGCGGGATCGTTCGTCGTGCATCCCGAGGTCAAGCGCATCGTGATCTGCGAGATGGAGCCGCTGATTCCGCCCACCGCCACCAAATATTTCGGTGCGCAGAATTACTTTGTGGTCAACGATCCGCGCACCCAGGTGATCTATGACGACGCGCGCCACTTCGTGCTGACCACGACGGAGAAATTCGACATCGTCACCAGCGACCCCATACACCCCTGGGTGAAGGGCAGCGCCACGCTGTATTCCAAGGAGTACTTCGAACTGGTGAAGCAGCACCTCAATCCGGGTGGCGTGATCACCCAGTGGGTGCCGCTCTATGAGAGCGATCCCCAGACCGTGAAGAGCGAGATCGCGACCTTCTTCGACGCGTTCCCCAACGGCACCATCTGGGGCAACGACATCTCCGGCGGCGGCTACGAC
>JADGNT010000777.1 GCA_017883345.1 Candidatus Solibacter sp.
GACACCGTGGTAGTCAGCGGCGCGGCGATGAACACGTCGTTGTAGCCGTTCAGGTTTTCCGTACTGCTGCCCACGAAAATGCCCTGCGCGTTGACCAAGCCGTAGATCGAATCGCCCTTGGACAGCGGATTAGAAAGGAAGCCCTGGCCGGAGGCTGCAATGGAATAGGTGCCAGTGAGGGTGCCACTCTGCATTTGCTGCGCCTGCACATCCACCAGGGTGGCGGTCATGGAGTACGCGCCAGGGATGGTTCCGAAGGTCACGGTTCCATAAAGAGAGACCGTGTCGTAAAGGGCGCCGTTCACGGGGGACGAGAGTTGGTAGGTCACTTGGCGGAAATAGTACTGCCCGGTGAGCATGCCATTTCCACTGGTATCCCAGGTGGGTGTCTGGGCGATCAACCCGGTCGCCACGGAAATCAGCAACAGTACGCGCGCAAGTTTCATGAAGACTCCGATTGGGATGGCATCCTGGCCACTACTACGTTTTGACGTCAAGACGCGACTCCAGAGTTACGTGGAAAATCCCATCCCTCTACCAGCAGAACACGGTTTTGCGGGGAAAGCCGCGGAAGCTGTGGAAAACCTGGGGCTAAAGGCGCCTTTTAGAATCTAGAGAAACAGTCCAGGGGCTACGCAAAAGAGCTGGCCCCGGCGTCTGTGCGATAGTGGTGGTGGGGCTATCTATGTCAACACTCGCTAGCCGCTTCCTCAGCCCGGAGGAATACCTCGAGATTGAGCGTAAGGCCGAAGACAAGAGCGAATACTACAAGGGCGAGATGTTCGCGATGTCCGGCGTGAGCCGCCGGCACGACCGGATTGCCGTTCAGCTCACGTTTCTGTTTGCGCAGCACCTCAGAGGGAAGAGGTGTGAGGCGTTTACGGCCAATATGCGGGTGTTGGCTGTTCCAACCGGGCTCTATACCTACCCCGATCTTTCGGTGGCCTGCGATGAGCCGCAATTCGCGGACCCGCATGTCGATACGCTGACGAATCCGACTTTGCTCGTGGAAGTCCTCTCCCCGAGCACGGAGAATTATGACCGCGGGAAAAAGGCAAAGCTTTACCGTGCCATTCCGTCGCTTCAGGAATTGCTCTTCATCGCGCAGGACAGCTATGAAGTGGAACTGTACCGGCGCCAGCCCGATGGAACCTGGTCACTGATCGAGGCCAGAGGACTGGAATCGGCGATCGCTCTGACGTCGATCGGGTATACCTTATCGCTTCGGGAACTCTACGAGAGGGTACTTGGGGACTCGGAGAATGCTGGATCCTAAATCCCGTCGCCGCCGGTGAGTGGGGCTTCCGACAGGCCCAGGCGGGCGACCGCCTCCATCCCCTGCTGCACGGTTTCGGCGCGAACCAGTTGCCCGGCCGGCACGGCTTGCCGCAAAAGCTCCCAATCCGCCGGGCCGGCGGGGGCAACGATGGCGATCAGCCCAGCCGCCAGAGCCGTGTGCACCGCCTGGCAGAGGCTTTCCGGCTGGTGGATCACGTGGACCATGTAGCCGCGGTCGAACAGGCGCCGCTCCAGAAGCCAGGCAAGGTCCACACGGCCGGGCGGCAGGCAGATGGCCAGCGGAGCGTGCCCGCGCACGGCGCGGCGCTCGGCATCCGTCACCCGTCCGGTGGCCCCTTGCGGAGCTTCCGCCTGGAGGATCATGCCCGCGCCCATGGTCTCGTTGGTGATGGGGTCGATCAGGATGAAACTGCCGGTGAAGCGATTCTGACGGTACGGGTCGAACAGCAGGGGACGCTGCGCTTCCACGCTGACCACGCCGATGCCGTTCAGTTCCAGGCCGCGCGCCGGTTGGTGTTCCAGCGTGTTGACGTCGATGCGGTAGCGGATTTCGCGTATCCGGGCCTGCGTGACCTGGGTGGTGTGTTTGATCAGGTACCCGCGGTTGGGCTCCAGCGGCTGCTGGTTCATCCACACCACGGTGGCGTCGAAGCGCCGGGCGGAGTGTGGCAGGTTGCCGGGGAGCGCCAGCATGTCGCCGCGGCTGACATCGATCTCGTCCTCCAGGCACACGGCGACCGACATGGGGGCGAAGGCCTCATCGAGTTCGCCCTCCCAGGTGACGATGGATTTCACCCGGCTGGTGCGGCCGGAGGGCAGCACGGTGATAGCGTCGCCGCGGCGCACCACGCCTGAGGCGAGCGTCCCGGCAAAGCCGCGGAAATCCAGGTTGGGACGGATGACGTACTGCACCGGGAACCGCAGATCGGTGAGATTGATGTCGCGGGCGATGGGCACCGTCTCCAGGTGCTCGAGCAGCGCCGGACCCTGGTACCACGGCGTGCGCTGGCTGCGGTTGACGACGTTATCGCCGTCCAGCGCGCTGATCGGGATGTAGACGATGGCACTGGCCTCAATTTGGGCATCGATCTGCGCGGCGAAAGCGCAAAATTCGTCGCGAATGGCGTTGAAAACGTCCTCGCGGAACTCCATCAGGTCCATCTTGTTGACCGCCACGACGAGATGAGGAATCCCCAGCAGCGCGGCCAGGAAGGCGTGGCGGCGCGATTGCGGCAGCACGCCGTAGCGCGCATCGATCAAGATGATGGCGAGGTTGGCGGTGGAGGCGCCGGTGGCCATGTTGCGCGTGTACTGCTCGTGCCCGGGCGTATCGGCGATGATGAACTTGCGCCGCGGCGTGGAGAAGTACCGGTAGGCCACGTCGATGGTGATGCCCTGCTCGCGCTCGGCGCGCAGGCCGTCGGTGAGCAGGGAGAGGTCGAGGCCGTTGGTGGAAAGATTGCGCGTGGCCTTGCGCACGCTGGCCAACTGGTCTTCGTACACGCCCTTGGAATCGTAGAGCAGGCGGCCGATCAGGGTGCTCTTGCCATCGTCCACGCTGCCCGCCGTGGTGAAGCGCAGGAGTTCGGTCTGGGAGGTAGCTTCCAGCCATGCTGTGGCGTCGTCATGGTTCAAGCCCGGGTTCAAGTCCGGGCTCACGTGCTCGGCATTCCGGACTGTGTTCTGGAACACCGGCATTAGAAATAGCCCTCGCGCTTCTTGATTTCCATGGAGCC
>JADGNT010000778.1 GCA_017883345.1 Candidatus Solibacter sp.
TCCAGATCGGCGATCAGGTCGTCGGTGTGTTCCAGGCCGATGGAGAGGCGCAGCAGGTTCTGCGGGGTGCGCGTCGCGGGGCCCTCGATGCTGGCGCGGTGCTCGACGAGGCTGTGCGCGCCGCCCAGGCTGGTGGCGCGTATGAAGAGCTTGCATTGCGCGGCCACGCCGAGCGCGGCTTCGCGCGATCCCTTCACCTGGAAGGAGAGCATGCCGCCGAACATCGACATCTGGCGCGCCGCCACTTTGTGCCCGGGATGGGTGGGCAGCCCCGGATAGTGCACCTTTTCCACAGCGCGGTGTTCGTCGAGGAAGCGCGCCACCCGCATGGCGTTCTCCGATTGCGCCCGCACCCGCCAGGGCAGGGTATCGATGCCGCGCAGGGTCAGCCAGCAATCGAAGGGCGAAGGCACGCTGCCGCCATAGCGCTGCGATTTGCGCGCGCGCTCGAAAAGGTAGTTCTCATGGCGCGTGATCAGCGCCCCGCCGATGACGTCGCTGTGCCCGCCCAAGTATTTCGTCGTCGAGTGCGCCACCATGTCGATGCCGCAATCGAGCGGCTGTTGCAGCACGGGCGTGGCGAAAGTGCCGTCGCAGACCGTGACGATGTTGGGCCCGCTCAAGCGCGCCAGCGCGGCGATCGACGTAAGGTCCGTGACCTTCATCAGCGGATTGGATGGTGTTTCGATCCACACCAGGCGCGTCGTGGGGCGCAGGGCGGCGTGGAAATCGTCGATGTTGGTCATGTCGACGTAGCTGGTCTCGATGCCCCATTTGCCAAAGACCTCGCCGATTACCTTGCGCAGCCCCCAGTAGACGTCGTCGGGCGCCACGATATGGTCGCCCGGTTCCAGGCCCTGCACCAAAGCGGTGACCACCGCAAGCCCGGAGGAAAAGCAGATGGCGTGTTTGCCGCCTTCGAGCGAGGCGAGGCACTCTTCCAGCGCGTGGCGGTTGGGGTTGTCCTCGCGCGAGTAGCTGTACCCGCGGGGATAATCGCCCTCGGGACTGCGTTCGAAGGTGGTGGAAAGGTGGATGGGCGGCGTCACCGCTCCGGTGGCAGGGTCGATATGGCGGCCCGCATGGACCGCCCGGGTTTCAATCTTCATCACTGACCAGTGTAGCGTCAGCGGGCTTGAGCGCCGCGGTTGAAAGCGACCACCATCGTCACCAGGAGCAGAAGGACGCCCGCTACGTAGGAATACGGCGCATAAAACTCCATGGCCGATACACCGCCGCCGATGGCGTCCCATACCTGCCCGCGAAGCTTGGGCGAGATCGCGAGGAATATGCTCCCGAGACCGAATATGGACAACGCACGCACCATAATGACCATTCCATTATCCGCTTCGGCACGCCGGACGGCTACGGCAACGGTGCTGAATTGGTACCTATCTCGGGGATTAACCCCCGGGCTGGAAGCGTATCGGGGAATTTGCCGGGCGCGGAATCGCGCGCCCGCCGGTTCGGCAACTACTGCGTGCGGGGCGGTGTTATGGTCCTGAGTTGAAGGTCGGTCATGCGATCTTCGAGCGCGCCGACACGCGTGATGAGGGATGATTGATTCCCCTCAAGCTGGCTCACCCGCTGCCGGTTGGATTCCGTGAAGCTGTAGAATGCCTTCAGGAGTTCCGTCTGCGAGTCGCGGAACGCCTCGATCAGGCGATCTTCCATCGCCTTCATTTCGATGCGGACTTCTGCGAGGTCCTGCTTGGTTGCGGGCTGGTTGCCGTTTTCCATACTGTTCGCCTCAATCATACATCCGTTTGGCACAGAAACGCCCGAGTAGGGGTTTTGGGGTCTGGTAGCGGGAGTGGGAATCGAACCCACACTCACCTTGCGGTGAAGAGGCTTTTAAGTCCCTTGATTATGCTTGTAAATAACTGTTTCAATGAGACTTAAATTCCAGAAATGTGAAACTGTGTAAGCGACTGTGTAACTCTTGCAGTACCCTCGCAGGGTCAAGGGGTTCCGGGGACGTTCAGCCTGATAACCCGTACAAATTGTATCTCACTTGCGTAAAGTATCGATAAGTGATACTTTACGGGTGTGAAATCAGAATCTAGCCATCCAAGCGCCAGGGAATACGTCAGCGATCTTGCTGCAAGTGGGCGCTATCACTTGGCCTCTCGCGAGATGCAGTCGGCGCTGGGCGTTTCCGCCGCCGCCGCCAAGCTCGCCCTGAACCGTCTCGCAAAGCAGAAGGTGATCGCTTCTCCGGCGCGGGGTTTCTATGTCATCGTGCCGCCGGAATACCGCTCGCTCGCCTGTCTTCCTGCCAACCAGTTTATCCCGGCGCTAATGAAGCGTCTCAACCTCCCCTACTACGCGGGCCTTCTCTCCGCCGCACAGTATCACGGCGCTGCGCATCAGCGGCCACAGGAATTCCAGGTCTTCCTTGCAAAGAACCGTCGGCCGATCCAGTGCGGTGCGGTGCGCGTTGCTTTTCTGGCGCGGAAGCGCCTCACAGATGTGCCCGTTCAGAGCTTCAATACGCCGCGGGGCACGCTCCTCGTGTCGTCGCCCGAGGCAACGGCGCTGGATCTTGTCGGTTACGCGCATCATGCGGGCGGACTCAGTCAGGTGGCGACGGTTCTGTCTGAACTCGCCGAGAAGATCGATCCAGAGAAACTTGCCACCGCTGCCCGGGCAGCACCCGTCGCCTGGGCGCAACGGCTCGGATACCTGCTGGAGCATCTTGGCTCCGCCGCAAAAACTCCGGCACTCAAGGAGTACGTGCGCGAACATGCGAAGCAATCGACCGCGCTTTTGCCGAAAGCGCGGCGCGCGCGCTCCCGTCGCAACAAAGGCTGGAAGCTCTACATCAATGCCGACGTAAAGGCAGAGCTGTGATCCCGCGTGAACTACGTCACCGATGTGGCGGGCAGAGGCCCCGTGGGTCTGCTCCTTACTTCCTGGTTGTTTTAGAAGGTGCTGCAAGGGCCTTAGCCGCCCGCAGATCTTCATGTTCGAATGCCGACGCCATGCGGTCGATCTCGTTTGGAGTGAGGCCAAGCTTGGCAGCTGTC
>JADGNT010000779.1 GCA_017883345.1 Candidatus Solibacter sp.
CGGCTGGGAAGCCGATCGAGCCCAAATCGGTGCGCAAGAAGCCCAAGCACAAGAAGCGCATTGAGGACGAAGCGCAGTGAGCCGGGCGGCGGGCGTGACACATGGCGCAACCCGGCGGCAGTTCCTGGCCCTGGGCTGGTTCCCGTGGCTGGCCCCGCGGCATATCGGCCTGGCCGGGGCGCGATTCCGCATCCTGCGCAACGGACGTTCGCTGCGCCGCTATCTGCGCATTCACGGCAATGAGGAGACTGCGCGCCAGGTGCTGGAACGGCACATGGAGACGCATGAAGGCATCGCGTATGTGATCGAAAGCCGCACTCGCGTGGTGGCGGTGGAATCGCTGAAGCTGGATCCCAACCGCCTGTTCTCGCGGGTGGGGGCGGAGGCCAATTTGAACCTGCTGAACCCGGGTGTTGCGCCGGAGCCGGTACGGAGCGCGCTCGGTGTGCTGGATCGCGGCCGGGAGAAACTGGTGCGTGCGCTGACCCCGCCCAAGGGCGGCCTGACCATCGCGCTGCACAATAACGGGCAGGGCTATTCGGTGGCCGAGGAAGCGCCGATCGGCGACCAAGCCTCGCTGCGCGAGCCGGGCAATCCGCATGCATTTTTCCTGTGCACGGATCCGCGGGATTTCGAGGTGCTAAAGACCTCGCCGTACAACGTCGTGCTGCAACAGCATGGGCCGAAGCAGGATGACGGCTCGCTGTCACGCCTGGCTGCCGCGCGCGGCTTCCGGTACGTGAATCTGGAAGTCGCGGCCGGGCAGGCGGAGCGCCAGCGGGAGATGCTGCACTGGCTGGAGTGGTACGTGCAGTAAGCGGGGCACGGCCACGTCCGAGCTTAGAGACCACGCAAAAATAACTTCGCAGTTGCTGCCGTGGCGCAGATGCTCAATCTCCCCGGCTCTGCTGCAAAAGGACCTGTCGGTGGCGCGCATGATCAGCCGCCTGGCCGTCGGGAACACGAACATCAAACCGTCGGTGGAAGATCTTCCCTCGCGCCGCGACGGGCCGGGCGGTGGCGGGCGGGAACGCAACGAACGGGCCAGCGACGATCTGCCCTTCGATTCGCGCGGTGGCTTTGCGGTGCGCTACTACTTCCCGGTGGATGCCGAATACGTCATCCGCGTGAGGCTCAACCAGGGCGGCGTGCGCACGGAGAATTTCGGCGACGCCACGGCCGAACTCGAACATCTCTCCGGCATTTGAGGCCACGGCGGTTCAAGGAGCACCTATGCGATGCAGAACCTGGGCGCGGTGCAGCGTGGCGGCAGTCCTGGCGGCAGTTCTGGCAGCCGGGGCCGCTTGGGCGGCGAGCGATCTTCGCCTGGCGGAGGCCATCCAACGGCGCGACCGTAAGGCCGTAACTGCGCTGCTCGCGCAGCACGCCAATGTCAACGCGGCGCAGCCCGATGGAGCTACCGCCTTGGCGTGGGCCGCCTATCTGGACGACCGCAAGTCGGCCGACCTCCTGCTGGCCGCCGGCGCCAACGTGAAGACTGCCGATGAGTATGGGGAGACGCCGCTCACGCTGGCCGCGGCCAACGGAAACGCCGTGCTCGTCGAGAAGTTGCTGAAGGCCGGGGCGGACGCCAATGCGGCCCGTTGGGACGGCGAGACGGCGCTCATGATCGCCGCCAACGCGGGCAGCGCCGAGGTGGTGAAGCAATTGATCGCGCGCGGCGCGGATGTCAACGCGGCGGAATCGCGCAAAGGGCAAACCGCGCTGATGTGGGCGGCGGCGGAAGGGCATCCGGAGGTGGTGCAGGTACTGATCGAGCGCAAGGCCGATATCCAGGCCGCATCGAAAAGCGGTTTTACGGCCCTGGTGTTTGCCGCCATCCGCAACGATGCAAAATCGGTACGGCTGTTGCTTGCCGCCGGTGCGGACGCCAACTTCGCGCTACCCGACGGCACCAAGATCCTGCTGGTGGCGGCGTCGCATAAGAGCACGCTCGCGGCGGGCGCACTGGCGGATGGCGGCACCAATCCGAATGTAGCCATCGCGGTGGCAATACACCGCTGCACACCGCCGCGCAGGCGGGCGACGTGGAACTGGTGAAGAAACTGCTGGCCAAGGGCGCCGACGCCAACGCGCGTACGGCGAAGGCTGCCGCCGGCGGGCGGGGCGGCGGCGGTGGCGGCTTGTTCCGGCAAATCGCCGGAGAACAGACGCCCCTACTGGTGGCCGCCAAAGCCAACCGCCCCGAAACCATGCGCGCGCTGGTGGCGGGCGGCGCCGACGCCAAGCTCAAGGCTCAGGATGGCACCACGCTGCTGATGGCCGCGGCGGGCAGCGGTCACGTGGAGGCGGTGAAGTACGCCTACGAGTTGGACCCGGACGTCAAGGCAGTGAACGCCACCAACGCCACGGTGATGCACGCCTCGGTGGCCGGCACCATGCAGAACTCCACTCAGGCGGAAATCTGCAAGGTCATCCAGTTCCTGGCCGATAAAGGCGCACCGCTCGACGAGAAGGACGGCCGCGGCAGAACCCCGATCGATGTGGCCGATGGCCTGCCGATCGATAAGGCCGCGGACCTGCTGACCGATCTGATTAAGAAGAGCGGGGCCACGCCGAAGACGCCGTCCAAGCGGTGAGGTGGGACAGACGATCGCGTTTTGTCGTCTGTTGGGATGGGCCTTCGGCCCGCGAAACTTCATGAAAAACTGACCGGGCACGCTGACGGGCAGATGTGGCGCACGCACTCTTGCGTGCAGCGTCGGCGCTCTTGCCGACGCCCGCTGCCCAGGGCGCAGAGCGTCGAGTGAGACTCGACGCGGCACGCAGGAGTGCGTGCGCTACGAGGGTGGTTCTTCGACCTGTCACCCGTGGATTAGCGAGGCGCGACAGACCACCGAAGGCAATGGTCTGTCCCACCGGTTGCTCAACGCTACGCGTTCACCAACTGCCGCACGCCGCGGTTGGCGATGGGGACGAAGTCGCGGACTTCCGCGCCGGAGTACACCTGGCGCGGACGCGCGATCTTGGTGTCGGGGTCCTGCAACATTTCCTGCCACTGCGC
>JADGNT010000780.1 GCA_017883345.1 Candidatus Solibacter sp.
GAAGACGGCGAACCCGTCGAACCCGTCACCCGCCGGAAACATCCCCGGACAACCCCCTCGCTTCCGCCCCAACGGCGAACCCTTCCTCGTCCCCCCGCGTGCTCTGCCGCCTGACGCGCCCGAGACCCAGTCTCCGAGCCCGGGGTGCCCTCTGGGTCCGTCCCGCCCCAACCAATGAAACCGCCACCAGAGCCGAACCCCCAGCATCCCGAAGGTTTTCTTGGCGATCTTGGCGTTCTTTGCGCGAAACAATGTTTTCTCTTCGTCGATCGAGTCCCCAAGCGCCGCTCCAGCAGAACAGACCCGATATTGGGCAGTCGCTCAAGTGCCAACCTTAGCGCCAAACCGCTTGCCGAAACCGCCTGCCCGCTGTGGCGCCGGCGGAGGGTGTACAATCGTGGATTCAAGGGGAAATTGCCCGAAATCGGATGTCGTCACACCCGATTAGGCATGGTTTGTCCCGGGATGGCAAAGTTCCTCCTTTACTTTCAACCCCTTGGGATGGTAGGCTAAGTTACTCATAATGCGTACAGTTGACTTGATCCAGCGCAAACGCGGCGGCGAAGAACTTTCTCCTGAAGAGATTGAGTTCCTGGTAAACGGATACACCAACGGTGACATTCCCGATTACCAGATGTCGGCGTTCTTGATGGCCGTCTACTTCTCTGGCATGACTGACCGCGAGGTCAGCCGCCTGACGGAGTGCATGCTGCATTCCGGCGATACCGTCGACCTTTCGGGCATTCCCGGCGTGAAGGTGGACAAACACTCCACGGGTGGCGTGGGTGACAAGACCAGCTTCATTGTGGCGCCGTTGGCGGCGGCCGCTGGAGTCGTGGTGCCGATGATGTCGGGCCGCGCGCTGGGCCACACCGGCGGCACGCTCGACAAACTGGAATCCATCCCTGGCTTCCGTACCGACCTGACCGCGGAGGAGTTCGAGAAGCAACTGGCCGAATTGGGGCTCTGCTTCATCGGGCAAACCGAGCGGCTGGTGCCGGCCGACCGCAAGCTGTACGCGCTGCGGGACGTTACGGCGACGGTGGAATCGATCCCGCTGATTTCGTCTTCCATCATGTCGAAGAAGCTCGCCGAGGGCATCGACGCGCTGGTGCTGGATGTCAAAGTGGGAACCGGCGCCTTCATGAAGACGCAGGTGGACGCGCGCCGCCTGGCGCAGACCATGGTGGGGATCGGCCGCCGCATGGACAAGAAGGTCCAGGCGCTGATCACCGACATGAACCAGCCCCTGGGTTACGCCATCGGCAACGCGCTGGAGATCATGGAAGCGTCGCAGACCTTGCAGAATGCCGGGCCGAGCGACCTGACCAAGCTTTCTCTCGAGCTGGCCGCGCGCATGATTTTCCTCGGCAAGCAGGCGGCCACGCTGGAAGAAGCGCGCATGCTGGCCGAGAAGCACCTGGTGGACGGTTCGGCCTACAAGAAGTTCAAGGAGGTGGTGGCGGCGCAGGGCGGCAACCCGCAAGCGCTCGACAAGTTCGAACTGCTGCCCAACGCCACCGGGATGCGCGAAGTCACCTCGCCGCGCGCCGGCTACGTGAGCCGGATCAACGCCCAGGATATCGGCGTATCCAGCAACATGATCGGCGCCGGGCGCGATAAGAAGGAAGACTCCATCGATCCGGCGGTGGGCATCATCCTGGAAGTCAAAATGGGCGAAAAGGTGGATGCGGGCAGCGTGCTGTGCCGCCTCTATTACACCAAGGAAGACCGCGTGGACGAAGCCGCCGAGATGGTAGAGGACGCCTTCCACATCTCCTCACAGAAGCCCAACGAGCGGGAACTCATACTGGAAGTAGTCGGGTAATGGGCCGGTTCACGGGTTTCCTGGGCCTCGCGGTGATCCTGGGAGTCGCGTGGCTGTTCTCGACGCACAAAAAGGAAATCAAACTCCGCCTGATTCTGTGGGGCATGGGCTTGCAGTTCGCTTTCGCCGTGCTGGTGCTGAAGACGGATTTCGGCAAGATCTTTCAAGCCGCCAGCGCCGGCGTGAATGCCATGCTGAAGTTCGCCGAAGAAGGCAGCAAGTTCCTCTTCGGAGACAAACTGGGTGCGGCTAGCGACCAGTTTGGCGTAATTTTCGCTTTCCAGGTTCTACCCATCGTCATCTTCATCGCATCGTTTTTCTCGATCCTCTATTACCTGGGCGTGATGCAGGTCGTCGTCAAGGCTATGGCGATCGCCATGCAGAAGATCATGGGCGTGAGCGGGGCCGAATCGCTCGACGTGGCGGCCAGCATCTTCATGGGGCAGACGGAAGCGCCCTTGACCATCAAACCGTTCCTGGCCGGTCTCACGGAATCGGAACTCTTCACTATCATGACGGCCGGGATGGCGCACGTTTCGGGCGCCGTGATGGCGGCGTACGTGAAAGTTGCCGGGGTCTCCATCATTCATTTGCTGACCGCCGTCATCATGACGGCTCCGGCCACCATCATGCTGGCCAAGATCTTCATTCCGGAAACCGAAAAGCCGGTGACCGCCGGTCGCGTGGATATCAAAGTGGAGAAGACCGCGGTCAACGTGATCGACGCCGCGGCGCAGGGCGCGGGCGACGGACTCCAACTGGCGCTAAACATCGGCGGCATGCTGATCGCGTTTCTGGCGCTGATCGCCATGTGCAACGGAATCCTGGGCTGGCTGCACACGCTGCCGCTGCTGGGCTGGCTGCCGGCATCGCTCGAAAGGATCTTCGGCATGATCTTCGCGCCGGTGGCGTTCCTCCTGGGCGTGCCGTGGAAGGACTGTAGCGTGATCGGCGATCTGCTGGGCACGCGCCTGGTGCTCAATGAATTTGTGGCGTTTCTCAAACTCGGGCCGCTGAAATCGCAACTGGATCCGCGCTCCTTCACCATTGCCACCTACGCGCTGTGCGGGTTTGCGAATTTCAGCTCGATCGCCATTCAGATCGGCGGTATCGGCGCGCTGGCGCCTACCCGCAAGAGCGACCTGGCGCGGCTCGGCCTGCGCGCCGTAGCCGCCGGAACCATGGCGAACTTTATG
>JADGNT010000090.1 GCA_017883345.1 Candidatus Solibacter sp.
CGGCTTCTTGCCGATCATTACCTCGACCGACACCGCTACCTCTGGCAACGTGCCGATCGCTGAAGTCTCCCTCAGCAACAATACTGGTTCCGCGGTGTGGGAAGTGGTGAACACCGACCCGAACACGGTTGAAACACTTAAGTTCGCGGTCTACGTCACCTCCTCCGCCAACACTTTGCCGGCGGGATCTCCTCCCACCGTCACTCTGAGCTTCGCCCCGACCGCAACGTCCGCCGTGGCTTCCAGCACGTTGAGCATTCCCCGCTTCACAGGTGCTGCCACGACTGGGACTGGGACTGGGAGTATCTTCACAGTTAACATCTGCCGTACCATCTTGTTGTATCCGTACGTAACCAACCAGGCCGGCTTCGACACCGGTGTCACGGTTGCGAATACCACGACGGACCCGTTCGGCACAGCCCCACAGGCCGGCAGTTGCAAACTGAACTGGTACGGTGGTACCACCGCCGCACCTACCGTTCCTCCGGTCCAAGGCGACACTGGCAACATTGCCACCGGCACGGTTTGGGCCAACACTCTGCAGGCCATCGCCCCGAACTTCCAGGGCTACATGATCGCAGTTTGCAACTTCCAGTTCGCTCACGGCTTTGCGTTCATCAGCGATGTTGGTGCACGTAATCTCGCCATGGGTTACCTGGCGGTTGTCCTGAACGATCCGGGCACCGGCTCACGTGGCAACACCAACACGACGACGTCCGAAAACGGCGGCCACTAAGCAAGAAAGAAGTTGATTTAACTCAGGGGGGAGCTTCGGCTCCCCCCCTTTTTTTTGTGGCAACTTTTTGTGGCAACTTTTTGTAACAACGGGATCGCGGAAAGTGCTAAACTTAAGTTCCCCGCGTCCATCCGAATCCAACGATATTCCTTCGTGAACGAGGAGGTGGTCTTGGACAGACTTAAAACTACGTTATTCACGGCACTTGTAATGGCGATACTCTTTACGCCAGCCGCGTCTGCGCAGGCCACTGCGGCAACGGTGGGGGTCGTCTCCGGTAACGGACAGATGATCTGCGCCACTTGCGCTCTCAAGCGATTCACATTTTTTTATCCCATGGTCGTTAGGGTGACCGACGCCAATGGTAATCCCATCGCTGGCAAGCCTGTCAACTGGCAACTGGTGTCTTCCATCGGCACGCTGCCCTCTTTCGACACCTTTACGTTTACCAACAGCAATGGACTCTCCGCCGCCAGGCTATTTCGGGGCGCAGAGGGCAACTCCTCGGCTCCGTTTCTGCAAAGCTTAATTAGCGCCACGGTCGATGGCGTCAGTGTCATTTTTACGGAAACCCAAGCACTCGCGGATTTCGGTGTGTCTCGCGTCGTTGACACGCTCGTTACTCCTTATGGGACGGTGCTGACGGGGCCTGCCGGCCGCACCGGCACCGATCCCATCCAGGTTCACGTTGATGGCTACGGAACGCCGGTGCCCAATGTTTCCGTGCGCATCCTGAATCCCGATGTTAAGAACCTGCCCTCCGCCAGTTGCGCCACCGGCTCCGGCGCCGATCCGGGCAGCGTACTCACCGATGCCGGCGGCAATGCCACCTGCTACCCGGTTTTCGGTCCGGTCGCCGGAAGCGCCACGGTCAGCGTGCTGCTCGGCGGTCTGGATCCCGCCGAGTTCGATCAATCCATTGTTCCCGCCCAGCCTTTGACCGACGCCATCGCGTACGACGAGTACCTCCACGCCGTCCAGATCGTAGTGATTCCCGTCACCCCCGGCCGCATCGCCATCGTCAGCGGCAACAATCAGAGCGTTAACCCCGGCCAGTCTTCCGCTCCTCTCGTCGTCCAAGTTACCGACGGCTCAGGCACGGTGACCATCGCCAATACGAACGTGGCCTGGACGGTGTCCCCCGCCGGCCTGGCGACTGTGAGCCCGTCTTCGTCCCTCACCAATTCCCTGGGTCAGGCGCAAACCACCGTCACTTTCGCTCCCAACGCGTCCGGGCCGATCACCGTGCGGGCTGCTCTCGCCGGGAACAGCGCCATCTCCACCACTTTCAACCTCTCCACCAACGTCCAGATCGCCTCCCTCGCGTATGTGTCCGGCGACCTGCAGACCACCCGATCGGGACAGCCCTTCGGCGCGCCGCTGATTGTGCAGGTCAACGGCACCAACGGCCAGCCTGTGTCGAACCAATTGGTCAGCTTCCTGGTCTCTAATGGCACGGCAACCCTTTCCGACCTCTCCGTGCTCACCGATGCCAGCGGCCAGGCGAAAATCACCGTGACGGCTGGAGCCACTCCCGGTACCGTGACCGTTACCGCAATCGTCATCGGAAGCCTCTCCCAGACTTTCACGCTGACCATCATTCCCCCGGGCCCGAGTTTGTTCTCCGGCAGCTTCTATAACGCCGGCGGGGCTACGCGGATTGGCGCTCTCTCGCCGTGCAGCCTGGTCACCGTGATCGCTTCCGGATTGGCGCCCAACGTTCAGGGCATGGTCTTCAATACCAATGCCTTCGGTCCCTGGGCCACCACATTGGCTTCCGACACAGTCACGGTGAATAATGTCGCCGCACCCATTTACAGCGTGGGCAACGTGAACACCGTGGAACAGCTCACCTTCCAGGTTCCCTGTGAAACCGCTCCCGCCAACAGCGTCCCCATCACCATCAATGTCGGCGGCGGAGCCGCCACGATCAACTTCCCCGTTGCGGCCGCCAGCCCCGGCATTTTCGAAACCGTCATGAGCGACGGTGCTCGCCGCGCCGTGGTCGTCCGGCCCGACGGCACCTTCGTCAGCTTGCAGAACCCCGCGCGCCAGGGCGAAGTCGTCCGCGTCTTCGTCACCGGCATGGGGCCGGTGGCTCCGGCGATCGTTACCGGGGCGCTTCCTGTCCCCGGCGCCGACTCCCTCGTCCTCGGCCAGGTGATCGTCGGCGTCAACAATGCCGGCGCTCGCGTGGTCACCGCGCGCGTCTCGCCCAATCTGATCGGCGTCTACGAACTCGCCTTCCAGGTCCCGTCCGATGCCCCCACGGGCAACGATGTCGTGCTCAGCGTGGCCGTCAATGCCCCCGGCGACAGCCAGACCCGGTTCAGCAACGGCAGCAAACTTCCCATCCAGTAGTCGCTTCTACTCAGGGGCGAGCCCGGCTCGCCCCTTCTCCTCCCTTAACATTTTCTTCGCCTTATATTCCCTTCTTGTCAATAGGTAGTATGTTGCGCAATCAGTGTAGCTTTGGTTGTGTACGCCTAACCCATTTTCCTATCAGCAATTTCTGTAAAAAACTGCTTGCAATACGTGAAGCGTTCACTATACTATGGGTTGTGGCCAAAAATGGGATAGATTGGTGATCGAAAGTGGACGAAAAGCCCAATCAGCCGCCCGAAATCGAGCCTCCAGAGGGCAGATACTCTTCCCGTATGGACGATCGTGGGCGTGTCAAGCTTCCCGTGGCGTTCAAAGAGTACCTGGGGAAGTTTGAAGACAAGCGCCTGTTTGTGACGAGCCTTGACCGTCGCATAGCGCAAGTGTATCCCATAGTTCTGTGGAAGCAAACCAAAAAGTTCCTGGAGAACTTTGCGGTAGACCCGGAAGCGGCGGAAAACCTGGCATTCAACGCCGCCGATCTGGGGGCCGAGTGCGAGATGGATTCGCAGGCTCGCGTGCTGTTCAGCCCGGAGTTGCGCCGAGAGCTTGGGCTGGAAGATCAGCCGGTCCACCTGTACGCTTTCGGTGGACATATTGAGGTTTTGAACCAGGTGGTTTACGAAGAGCGCAAGCGCGCGGCGATGGTCAAGCCGGTAGCGGACTTCACCAAGTTGCGGCAGGCGGGAATGAAGTGATGCCGTATGCACGTTTCGGTCATGCCCCGGGAGTCGATCGAACTCTTGTCGGTTCGGCCCGACGGCATCTATCTGGATGCCACGGCGGGCCTCGGCGGGCACACAGGTTTAATCGCCCGTCAGTTGACCACGGGCGCCGTGATCGCCAACGATCACGACACGCGATCGCTAGAAATGGCGCGTGCCAACACTGCCCCCTGGGCCGATCGGATCTGCTTTCATTACGGCGGATTCGGCTCACTGGCGGAAGCGGTGGAGCAGGCGGGATTTGAGAAGGTGGATGGGCTGCTGGCGGACCTGGGGGTCAGCCGGTATCAGCTCACCGCGCCGGACAGAGGGTTTTCGTTCATGTCGGATGGGCCGCTCGATATGCGAATGGATCAAACCATTGGCACGACGGCAGCCGATCTTGTCAATCACACCGACGAAAAGACGCTCGCCGACCTGATTTTTCAGTTGGGCGAGGAAAGGAGGGCGCGGAAGATAGCCAGAGCAATCGTCCGAGCACGGCCCTTACGGAGCACACTGCATCTGGCCGATGTAGTGGAGCGGGCCGTGCCCAGGACGGGCCGTTTGCACCCCGCCACCAAGACGTTCATGGCGCTGCGCATGGCGGTCAATGAAGAACCCGAGGAATTGGGCCGGTTGCTCGAAACCGGTCCGGAGTTGCTGAAGAGCGGTGGGCGTATGGTGGTGATCAGTTTCATGTCCAGCGATGACCGGGCGGTCAAGGAGAAGTTCAAGGCGCTGGGACACTCGGGGCGGGTCAGAATCCTTACCAAACATCCGTTGCAGCCGACTGAAGAAGAGAGTGCGTCCAACCCGGCATCGCGCAGCGCCAAGCTGCGGGCGCTGGAAATGATTTGAGGCCCACGCGGGCCCGGAGGTAACCCAAAGACCATGGCGACGCTACCAGCATTTTTCAAAAAGAACGAAGAGGGGGCGGGAGCCCCGCGGGGCAGGGACGCCGCGACCCGGACCAACCGGATGCGCGCGGTGCGCGATCCCTTCCAGTTGCGTGCCTTGCCGCACGAGCACCTCTTCCTCTATAACAAGCGTATCGACAATTCGCGCCTGGTCCGCGAGGCGGACCCGAAGTCGCGCGGAGCCTGCTGGAGCGCGATCGGCGCCGCCAGTGTGCTCGCCGTCCTGCTGACCAGCGCCTCTGCGCCATCCGTCGCCACCACCATCGCCGGCTACAAACTGGAAGCGTTGCGCATCGAAGAGCGGCGTCTGCTGGAAGAGCACCGCGGCCTGGACCTCCAGGAAGCCGAGTTGCTCAGCCCGGCGCGCTTGGATCGACTCGCCCAACAAAACAATCTAGTGGCTCCGTCCTCGGGCCAGGTGTTCCACCTGGAAGGCAAACCCCAAGGCGCGGTTGCGATGGCAAAGTAAGGAATCTGGAGGCGTGAATCCTTCACGCTGTGCATCATGGTGGAGCGCCGTCTTACATGTCTCGCCGTCATCATCCTGCTGTGGGGCGCGGCAATTCTCAAGAATCTGATTTCGTTGCAAGTGGTTCACCACCGGGAGTACGCGATCAGAGCCCGCTCCATCCAGGAAGTGGAGGTGGAAATACCCGCGCCGCGCGGCACCATCTTCGACCGCGACGGCCGGCCGCTGGCCATGAGCCTGGCGTCGCGCTCGGTCTTTATCAATCCGATGAAGGTGGATATCGGGGTGGCCAGCGATCTTCTCGGTTATCTGCTGCACATGGACCGCGGCGAGCTCTTCCTGAAGATCAAGCAGGCCGCCGACGCGCACCGCGGGTACCTTACCATCAAACGCAAACTGACTCCCGAGGAGTACGACAACCTGCTCAACCTGAAATCGCGCGTCGAATGGGTGAGCCTTTCCCACGAGAGCCAGCGTCACTACCCGAACGGCACTCTGGCCGCTCATGTGCTGGGCTCCGTCGATTTTGAAGAGAAGGGCAACGCCGGCATTGAGAAGAGCCTCGACACGGAACTCCGCGGCACGCCCGGCCGCACCCGCCTGCTGACCGACGTTCACCGCCGCGGGATCGCACCGCAGACCAGCATCCCCGCCAAACCCGGCACCTCGCTGACGCTCACCATCGATGAGCGCCTCCAGTTTGTCGCCGAGCGCGAAATCGCCGCCGCCGTGCTCAGCTACAACGCAGCCTCCGGCAGCGTGGTGGTGATGAAACCGGACACCGGCGACATCCTGGCAATGGCCAGTTATCCCACTTTTGACCCCAATATCCCGGTGGAGCGCGGGGAGGATGCCAAGCCCCGCATGAACCACGCCTTCAGCGTCCCCTTCGAGCCCGGTTCGGTGTACAAAGTAGTTACTTACTCGGCAGGGTTCGAAACCACCGACCTGCGACCCGAAACCCCCATCAATTGTAACGGCGGCAAGCTCACCTTCGGCATACGGACAATTCACGATTCTCACGCCGGCATGTGGGTGGTCCCGGCAGCCACCGCGTTCGCCAAATCCAGCAACATCGGCGCCATCCAGGTCGGGCTGAAGGTGGGCCAGGTCAACATGCACGATTACATGCTGCGCTTCGGCTTCGGGCAGAAGACGGGTCTGCCTCTGCCAGGGGAATCGCCCGGCAAAGTGTACCGGCTGGAGCGCTGGGGCAAGACGTCGCTGGCTTCGGTATCGATGGGCCAGGAAGTCAGCGTGACCACCCTGCAACTGGCCCAGGCCGGGTGTGTAATCGCCAGTGGCGGCATGCTCGTCAAACCGCGGCTGGTGCTCAAGCGGGGCGACCGCACGGAGCCCGTGCCTGCCCCGGTGCGCGTCCTCAAGCCAGAGAACGCCATCACCATGCGCCAGATGATGGAAGGCGTGGTGCTGGTGGGCACCGGCAGCCGCGCCCGGCTGGCCGGCTATTCGAGCGGCGGCAAGACCGGCTCCGCGCAGATTTACGATTACGCATCCAAGCACTACACCCACACCTACAACGGCTCATACATGGGTTTCGCCCCGATGGCCAATCCCCAGGTGGTGGTGGTAGTGACCCTGAACGGCACCCACGGCGAATCCGGATTCGGCGGCCACGCGGCGGCGCCGGTTTTTAAGATCGTCGCCGGCGAGGCGCTTCGCGTCTTCGATGTTCCCAAGGACCTGCCGGAGAACGTTCCGGCGCGGACGCTGGTCGCCGGCAACCCGGAAGATCTCAACGATCTGGCGATCGCCGATCTGGGCGGCGCGGGCCACAACATCCTGCAAGATACCGAAGATGCCGCGACCGGCGAGGCGGAGACCGCGCCGCCCGAGCCGCCGGTCTACGGACCGCATCCCGTCGAGACCGCGCCGGGGGTGCCCCTGGGGCCACCCGCCGCCGCTGGACCGCCGCCCGCTGTCGCCGCGCCACCCAGGCCGCAAGGTCCGCGTGTCCCCAATTTCCGCGGCATGACGATGCGCGCCGTGCTGGCTGAAGCCGCCGCCAAAGGTCTGTTCATCCTGCCCGACGGCAGCGGCATCGCGCGCGTGCAATCTCCGCCGCCGGGCGCGCCGCTGCATCAGGGGGAACGCATCCGCGTACAGTTTGCCCAATGAACCTAGGCGAAATACTTTCGGGGGTAGCGCTGCTCGAGCCGCTAGCGCCGGAACTCGCCCAGGCCCCGGTGGCCGCTCTGGAGTTCGACTCGCGCCGCGTCTCCCCGCAATCCCTCTTCTTCGCCTTCCCGGGCAGTAAGGCCGACGGCCGCCAGTTCGCTGGCGACGCGCTGGCCCATGGCGCCCTGGCCGTAATCGGCGAATCGCCCGCGCCGCCCGGTCTCGCCGGCCGCTGGATTCAAGTGGCGCACGGCCGCCAGGCGCTCTCGCTCGCCGCCCGCAACTTCTTTCGACGGCCCGACGAACGCCTCTCTCTCACCGGCATCACCGGGACCAACGGCAAAACCACCACGGCGTACCTGGTCGATTCCGTACTTCGCGCCGCTGGCCTTACCACCGCCATGATCGGCACCATCGAGTACCACCTCGCCGGCCGCGTCCTCAAAGCCGTCAACACTACTCCGGAATCGCTCGATCTTCTGCGTCTGTTCTCCGAGCTCGAAAGCGCGGGAGGCACTCACGTCACCATGGAGGTCTCCTCTCACGCCCTCGCCCTCGGCCGCGTACACGGACTCAACTTCCACACCACCGTATTCACCAACCTGACGCGCGACCATCTGGATTTTCACGGCGACATGGACGCCTACTTCGCCGCCAAGCAGTTGCTCTTCGAAGGCGCCGGCGGAGCCCCGCCGCGCTACGCCGTGCTCAATCGCGACGATGAGTGGGCGCGCCGCATCAAAGTGCATCCCCGAACCGAAGTGCTCTGGTACGGCCTGGGCCCGGAAGCCGCTCTGCGCCCGCGCCACATCGCTTCCGGCTTCGGCGGGCTGCGTTTCGACCTGCAGTTTGGCAAGCAGCGCATCCCCATCGAATCTCCGCTGATCGGCAAGATCAACGTCTATAACATTCTGGCCGCCAGCGCCGCCGGCCTCTCCTACGGCCTCGCCCCCGAAGTCATCGCGCGCGGCATCGCCAGGCTCCAAGCCGTCCCCGGGCGCTTCGAGCGTGTGGATGAAGGCCAGCCCTTCGTCGTCGTGGTCGACTACGCGCACACCGATGACGCGCTGCGCAACGCGATCTCGGTGGCGCGCGGACTCAACCCCAAGCGGGTCATCACGCTCTTTGGATGCGGCGGCGACCGCGACCGCGCCAAGCGTCCGCTGATGGGACAGGCAGCCGCCGAAGCCAGCGATTTCGTGGTTCTCACCAGCGACAACCCGCGCTCGGAAGATCCGCTGGCCATCATGAACGATGCCCTGGTCGGCATCCGCCGCGTCGACGTTTCCCATGTCGTCGAACCCGATCGCCAGGCTGCCATCCGCCGCGCCCTGGCGGAGGCGCGCGAGGGCGATATCGTCATCCTCGCCGGCAAAGGCCACGAGACCTATCAGGTGCTGAAAGACAAAACCATCGACTTCGACGACCGCGCCGTGGCGAGAGAAGTGCTCAAGGGGTATGGGTATCACAAGGCCCAGTGAGCCATGACCCTGAATCTTCAAGAAGTTGCGCGCGCGGTTGGCGCCGCTGCCCATCCGCCGCCGCGGGCAATTGCCGGTTGGAGCGTGGACACACGGACACAGAATCCCGGTGATGTATATTTTGCGCTCCGCGGCCCCAACCACGATGGGCACGATTTTCTGGCCGCCGCCACCGAAAAAGGCGCGGCGGCGGTGGTCGTGGAACGCAGTGGCATAAGGCTCCGCCTTGTGCATCCGAGCGAAGCTCGGACCCCTCCCTGCCAACTAATCGTCCCCGATACCGAACGCGCTCTCCAAGACCTTGCCTCATGGGCGCGCAAAAAGTGGGGTGGGCAGGTGATCGGCGTGACGGGCAGTGCGGGCAAGACCACCACCAAGGACGCCATCGCGCACCTGCTGGAAACCGAGTTGTCCACCGGCAAGACCGACGGCAATTTCAACAACCATGTCGGCGTGCCGCTTTCCCTGCTTCGCCTCCCCGATGCCTGCCGCGCGGGCGTTATCGAGATGGGCATGAACCATGCCGGAGAAATCCGCCAGCTCGCCGCCATCGCCAAACCCGGCATCGGTGTGGTCACCAACGTGGGCTACGCCCACGTCGAATTCTTCGATTCCATCGAAGGCATTGCCGCCGCCAAACGGGAATTGATCGAAGGGCTGCCGCCCGATGGCGTCGCCGTGCTCAATGCCGACGATCCGCGCGTCTCGCGCTTCGGCGAGGTCCACCCCGGCCGCTCGGTCACCTTCGGCTTCTCCGAGGGGGCGGATGTCCGCGCCGAAAATGTGGATTTCGGCGCCGCCGCTCTTCAAGGGAACGCCGCGCGCTTCCGCGCTCTCGGGGTGGATTTTGAAAGCGCGATGTCCGGCCGTCACGCCGTCATGAACCTGCTGGCCGCCATCGCTGTCGCGCATGTCTTCGAGATCTCGCCCGAGCGCCTGCGCCCGGCCGTCGCCAGTTTCACGGTGGGCAACATGCGCGGCGAGCGTACTCTGCATCGGGGCATCGTCATCTGGAACGACTGCTACAACTCCAACCCGGAGGCTGCGCAGTCGATGTTGGACGTGCTGCGTGAAACTCCCGCCGCCCGGCGCATCGCCGTGCTCGGCGAAATGCTCGAACTTGGGGTGGCAAGTGAAGAGTTGCACCGCCAGGTTGGCCAATACGCCGGCCGCTACGCCGGCCGCTCCGCCGCCGGGCGTGTGGACCTGCTGATTGGCGTCCGCGGGGCCGCCCGCTACATGGTCGAGGCGGCCACTCAAGCCGGAGTGGAGGCGCAGTTTTTTGAAGACCCGGCCGAGGCCGGCGATCGCGCCCGCCAGGTGGCACGCCCTGGCGATGCCGTCCTGTTCAAGGGGTCGCGAGGCGTCAAGGTGGAAAAGGCGCTGGAAAGGTTTACGGCGTAGCCCCCATGCTCTACTTCTTACTCTACGAACAGTTGTACAAGCACATCGGCCCGGCCCGCGTCTTCGGCTATACCACCTCCCGCACCGCCTTCGCCAGCCTCACCGCGCTGTTCCTGTGCATCGCGCTCGGCCCCTGGCTGATCGACAAGCTCCGCCATTTTCAAATCGGCCAGTACATCCGCGAGGACGGCCCCATATCGCACCAGAAGAAGGCCGGCACACCCACCATGGGCGGCGTCCTGATCATCATCTCCATCGTCGTCCCCACGCTGCTCTGGGCCGACCTCGGCAACCCCTACGTGTGGATTGCCACGCTGACCCTGCTCGCCTTCGGCTGGATCGGCTTTCTGGACGACTACGCCAAAATCGCCAAACAGCGCAATCTCGGCCTCAGCGGCAAGCGCAAGCTGCTCTA